>USOK01000058.1 GCA_900556295.1 uncultured bacterium
ATCTTTCCCAGTATTTGGGAAATGCTCACTGTCGATAAAATTCATTTGCGGAGAACCAACAAAACCTGCAACAAAAATATTTGCGGGGTTATTGTAAATCTCTTCAGGAGTGTCTGCCTGTTGGATTATGCCTTTGTCCAAAACAACTACTCTATCGCCCATTGTAAGAGCTTCTGTTTGGTCATGAGTTACGTAGATAAAAGTTGTTTGAAGTTTTTCGTGTAATTTTTTTATTTCAGAGCGCATTTGAACACGCAGTTTTGCATCGAGATTTGATAAAGGCTCATCCATTAAGAAAACTTTGGGATTTCTTACAATTGCACGCCCTAATGCAACACGCTGTCTTTGTCCGCCGGAAAGTTGTTTGGGCTTTCTATCTAAATACTCGCCAAGGTCAAGGATTTCTGCAGCTTCTTGGACTTTTTTCTCAATTGTAGTCTTATCAACTTTTCGCATTTTTAAACCAAATGCGATGTTTTCTCTAACTGTCATGTGCGGATAAAGAGCGTAACTCTGAAAAACAAACGCAATGTCGCGATCTTTTGGGTGAATATCATTAACTTTTTTATCTCCGATATAAATTTCTCCAGAAGTAATATTTTCCAAGCCAGCAATCATTCTCAAAAGTGTTGATTTCCCACATCCGGAAGCTCCGACGAGTACGACAAATTCTCTGTCATTTATGTTTAAATCAATGTTATCAATAACTTTTTTTTTGTCATAGATTTTTGTCACGTTTTTTAAAACAACATTACTCATTTTCTTCCCCTTTTTTGAAGCTCCCGTTTGTTTTCGTTTAATCTTGCCTTTCGATTGGTAAAATTAAGTTGAAACTTGTGCCTTTCATAACCTCAGAATCAATCCATACAGCTCCGCCCATTCGTTTAAGCATAGTGTATGCTGTCCCGAGTGAAATTGATCTGACAATAGTTTTTTTGCGAGCTTTGTCTAATTGTGTGTATGGCTCAAAAATTCCGTCAAGTTCAGACTCCGCAAGTCCCATTCCTGTGTCAGTGATAGATATTTTTACGTATGAAAAAATATCTGCATCTTTAATAATTTTTGCCCCACTCTTTTCGACAATATCAAGCTTTGGATGATCAACTTTAATTGTGATTGTGCCAGCATCTGTCAATTTGATAGATGTTTCCAAAATATTTTGCAGGATTATTTTGATAGCATTTTCGTCGTTGTATATTGCTTTTTTGTTAAATGCTTCTGTATCATATTCGATTGTCAAATTTTTTGCATTTAAATCGTTTTCGTTATTTTTTACAATTGTTTGAATTGTGTTAATTAGATCGAAAGTCTGATTATTACATGTGAATAGTGAAGATTCAGCCTGCGCAAATTCCAAAAACTTGTCTATAAAGTATAATAATTCTGTTGAATTTTTGTTGATAATTTTAACATATTTTTCTTGTTTGTCGTTGATCTCCCCTCCCATACCGTCAAGAAGAGCTTGTGAAAAGCCGATTATAGACTGGATTGGAGATTTGAATTCGTTTGAAAGTTTAACAAACATAACATTTTTTTCTTTGTTCAGACGTCCAGTCTTTTCTGCGATAGCCAAAACATTAGTCATAGCTGTAACATCGCGGATAGTGATAAAGTATTGCTCAACAAATTTTTTTGCATTCATTTCAACAAAAAACTCTTTGCCTTCTGTTGTGAAAGCACCTGTTACGATAGAATTTTTCTTTGAATACGATTTTTGAGCTGAAGCTAATCCGTTTACAACAATTTCATCAAAGTACATGCCTTTTAAATCAACAGCTCTGGTTTCAAAAACTATTGAGGCTTTATCATTAGCCCAAATAATCCTACCGTCGAAATCAATGACTAGGACAGCATCTGGTAGGTTTTTCAAGACCTCTTTAGGATTTATACTGCTAAATAAGTTAGTAAAATTCATAGTTGCAATACTTTCCTTAATGTTGTATACTTTATATAACATTTATATACAACAAATCGACTACATTGTACTTTAAATATAGCATAAACAGTTTGTAATAAGAGATTTTATATTAATTTTTGTAATTTTTTTTTTACAAACTAGCAAAAAAATTTTTTTTCGTGTTTTAAAACAACAAACGAGAATATAGAGTTATAAAAATAAGTTACGGTAAGTGCTGTAACCCCGAATCAAGAAAAGAGGATGTGACTATGAACGATATTCCTAAAAACGGTCCGAGCATTCCACAACAAACTACCAAAATTGAACAAGTGAAGCCAGAAGCTGTTGATACTCAAACTCAAAAGCCTATGGATGTTCAGCCTAAAGAGATTAAAGAAATTCTAGAAAACCCGGCTGATCGTTCTGCAGTGAAGGTTGATAACCTTGAAAATGATTTGAAGATTTTTGCTTCGGATCCTGAATTGGCTCAAAAAGCGCTAGAAGTAGCTGAACTTGCTGAAAAACGTTATGCAGATGCAGGTGTTGAACAACCTGAGTTGAAAGCACTTACGGTTGGCAAAGCTTTTGTTGAAGAGTTCCAAAAATAGGTTTTGATACTTATTTAGGTTCGGCGTAATAAGTTCTGTCGTAGGAATAGTTTATATATCGCAGATTTGAGTTTGCGATGTCAGGTTTTTGTCTCTTTTTTAATGTTAGTTTTGTTCGGGATTGTGTTTTATTATTCCTCAAAAGAATTATTTGTTTTTAAAAAATTTTTGATGGCTTTCAAGCCTAATTTATAGCTATCTGCACCAAATCCTGATATTTGACCGATGCATACAGGTGCCAAGTATGAATGGTGCCTAAATTCTTCTCTTTTATAAATGTTTGTCATGTGTACTTCTACAATTGGAATATCAACAGCAGAAATAGCATCTCTTATTGCAACACTTGTATGCGTATAAGCACCGGCGTTTATGACAATTCCGTCAAAATTATCTTTTGCAGAATGAATTTTTTCTACAATTTCCCCTTCAAAGTTGCTTTGGAATGTTTCTATGTCGATTCCTAATTCAAATGAGAATGCGTATAAATCTTTTTCTAAGTCTTTTAAAGTCATGGTTCCGTACTTCTCTGTTTCTCGAGAACCAAGCATATTCATATTTACGCCGTTTATAACAAGTATTTTCATGTTTTTACCTCTAACCTCTATTGTACTATAAAATCAATGTTTTGTAAAGAATTGTTAAGTTTTTGACAACATGAGTGCTCAAAAAAGCATGCTTGAATTATCATGCATGTACAACTATCCCCAAATCTCCTCCCAAGATTATTGTTCAAGCTGTACCGAGAGTACAGCTTCTTTTTTTATGTTTGTGTTAAATATTGACTTATACGAATAAATCACTACAATATAATATGTAAGACATTTTACGGGGATGTAGGATGAGATTAGTGGAAAAACTGAAAGAGTATGAAAATCAATACATGTTCATCAAATGGGCAACAGGAGGTGAATATGGCAAACTTATTTATGCTGGTGAAGATTTTATAGAATTTAATGTTATAGATGTGGATACAATGGATTATTCAGAAACGGTGTTAATTCACAGTCCGCTCATTCTTGAAGTTGCAATTGGCGGAGCAGATGTTCAGCGAATTGTTGCTGAGGTTTCTTCTAAAATCTCTATAGATGAAGGGTAATTTATTCGGAAATTTGCGAAATAATTGTTGGCTCAATTGATAAAGTCTTTAAATTATCTAGATATTAAAACTTTTTCTTGCGCCTTCTTCGTGATAGAAACCGCCACCACAAATTGTTTCTACAACTTTGAGAACAAATTCTCTTGGTGCATCAACTTGGTTTAAATAAAACTCTCTGTTAGGCAGATGGCGAATTTTCATTATTGAATTTTGGGTAGACTCAGGCGGGATGAATAACGATGCAACTTCGTTATCTAGAAGTTTCCCCATTTCTTCATCGTGATCTGTGACACCTTTCATCAATTCGTAATAATTCCCTTTGATAGCCATAATTCTGCTTGAAAACAAGTGCTGCCCGTCCTCTCTATAAAGAGCTTGAGGTTGATAATTGCATCTAGTTGTAAAGCTCATTTTGTGCCAAAGAATATTTACAATAACAACAGATTTCTGCGGATCTGTGTCGACGTAGATGTTCTGAGTTGTTACGTTTCTGGAGGAAAAAGCCTCTTTTAATGTATCAACTACGATTTGCAAGTTGTCAATCATTCTTGCAAAAATCTCATTTGTGTTAATATTTGCGTGCTGGTAATCCAAAAACTGCTTGTACATGTGAGTAGATACAAGTCCTACTCTTTCTTGAATTAGAGCAGATTTTCTTGCTGATGTTTCAGAATTATCAAAGCTTTCAAAGTTGTTTAACAATTAATTTTCCATCCTTTTAACCACATGTAATAATAAACATGAAATTATGTAAAGATTATATGTTTTTTTTTTACAAAGTTGAATACGTAATTAGGTTTATTTATATTTTTGTAGATTTTAATAAGTGGTTGAATTGAAAAGATAAGCATTGATTGAGTCTGAATCTGTCAATGCTTATCTAATTATTTTTACAAACAACAATTACAGGAGAATATGTAAGAGTTATCTCAGGATATTTTTCTTTGTATTTGTCGCAAAACTCTTTTACTTCTTTGAATCTCCAGTGTTGAGCCGTGAGAGAATTAACACCGGTATTTTTCATGTGTGCTAAAAGTTCCAGCGGATTGTTGAATTTTAAAGTATGTTCAAATTCTTCTGCGTGTATAATTTCAAAATTTTCGTTTACAATTTTTTTTATTTCTTCAAAAGTTTTATATTCCAATGAAATCCCAGTCAAATCACGGATTTCTTTAAAGTTTTTGTCAGAAAATGTAGAAAAAGCCAAAAAGCCATCAGAATTAAGCTGTTTTTTGCAATGTGAACAAATATTGTTTAAATTATTAAACCATTGGAACATTGCGTTTGAAATTATCAAATCCTGCTTTTTTTTTGATTTAATTTTTAAGGCGTTTCCGCAGAAAAATTCGGAATTAGGGATAATTTCGGCAACGTATTTTTTTGATTTCTCTACCAAGTCGTTGGCATAATATGCTTTAAAGTTGATGTTTTTAACAAGTTCTTTAGTCAAAATTCCTGTACCGCACCCGAGTTCAAGGACGGAATTGAACTCAGTTTTTATTGAAGAAAGATTTTGGACTAACCTTTCTGCCATAATTTTTTGGACAATTGCATTTTGGTTATAAGAACTAAAACTTTTTTCAAACTGTTTTTTTATTAATTTTTGGTTTATTTGCATAATATGTCATTCCAACTTATGAAATTATAGTACGGAAAGTGTCCGCTTTCAAGCATTTCTATTTCTGCATTATTTTGCCAAAAGTTTACTTGATTTTTTGTTGGAATAATTTTGTCATTGGTACTAATCAAAGCTTTGTCGTAGTAGTGTTCATAGTTGTTATCGCTTGTTTTAATTATTTGGTAGAGAGTTTTTAGCTCGTTTTCTCGGTTTTCGATTGTGCGTTCAACAGGCGTTGCTGAATAACTTTTGAATTCTTCTTTTGTATTAAAAATATTTTGGTAAAATTTGCCCTCCAAGCCTGTTTTGGCGTGACGAAGTGTTAAAAGAAACGGTTTTGTCGGGATTCCAAATTCGTCATCAATAGGTTTGACAGTTCCATTTATTGCAATTTTTTTTGCAAATTTTGGAAGTTTCTCTTTTAGTAAATATGCGACAAAAACGCCCATTGACCACGCAATTAGGTTGATATTTTTATAATTACTAAAATCTATTTTGGGTAAATCGAGTTTGTTATAATCATATATTATTATTACGTCAAAATCTCCGCAGTCTAAGAACTTAAATGGGTGTTCATCAAAACTCCAGCCTGCAAAAAAGACTATTAATTTGTTGTTATTTTGTTTGTTTAGCCAATGAAATTGCATCAAATATTTCCTTTTCAGTAATGTCTGTAGTTAGTGATAATCTTAGTCTGGAAGTGCCTTCCGGTACGGTTGGAGGTCTTATTGGAAGTGTGAAAAAACCGTTGTGAAACAAAATGTCGCATATGTCGACAGTTTCTTTGTTCCCGCCGATTATTACCGGAATTATATGACTGTCACTGCCTGCTTTTTTGCCGATTGAAAGCATATTCATTCGTTTTTCGTATGTGTTTGGAAGTTTATTTTCAATAATCCATTTTGAAAATGCAATATTTATCGGAGGTAAAGCGGTTGAAAAAATAAAAGAACGAGCTTTATTAGTCAAATATTCGATTAATGTTCGACTTCCTGTTGCAAAAGCTCCCATAGAACCGATTGCTTTCCCAAAAGTTCCTACTATCAAATCTACTTTATCAGTAATTCCAAGAGCTTCTGTCACTCCCAGACCTTTTTTCCCAAAAACTCCAAATGCGTGAGCTTCATCAAGAATTAAAATACAATTATATTTTTCTTTAAGTTCAACAAGTTTTTGAAGATTCGCAATATCTCCATCCATTGAAAAAACGCTTTCTGAAACGATTATGGCGTTATTGAAGTTCTTTCTTTCTCGGATTAAAAGTTTTTCAAGAGCTTTCATATTATTGTGCGGATATCTGAAAAATTTGCCTTCCGACAAGCGCATGCCATCGATAATACTGGCATGGTTGAGTTTGTCGGAAAATATTACGTCTCCTTTGCCGGCAATTGAGCTGTTTATTCCAACATTTGCGTGATATCCGCTGTTAAATAGTAAAGTTTTTTCTTTCCCAAACATTGCAGTTATAAGTTCTTCAAGTTCTTTATATACCGGCAAAGTGCCTGTTAAAAGTCTTGCCGATGCGCTTCCGAATGTATATTTTGAACCTACAAAATCTAAAAATTCTTCTGTAATTTTTGCGTTATCAGCAAAGCCTAAATAGTTGTTTGATGAAAGGTTAAGAAGTTTTTTGCCATTGTAATAAATATATTTTTCATTTTTGCCATCAAAATCTTTAATATCTCTAAAATGAGAGTGGCTTTTTAAATTTTCGAGTAATTCTGTATAGTTTTCTAACATACTTGTAATTTATGATAAACAATTTGAAATGTCTATATTGAAAATAATTAAAAAATGAGTTATAATCAGAAAAGGAATAGGGGGTCTGGATGAAATTGAAGCGCAATGGAATAAAATCTGCATTTACGCTTGCTGAAGTATTGATTACTCTCGGTATAATTGGAGTGGTAGCATCGCTTACGATGCCGTCCTTAAACCAAAAATTGCAAGATCAAAGAAATATGTCTGCATTAAAAAAAGGCTATTCTGTCCTTCAACAGGCTACAAACCTTGCAATCTCAGAGTACGAAGGACCTGAGTACTGGGGAATGGTAGACAATTCAGTTGAATCTGTAACTAATGTTTATAATTATTACAAACCTTATTTTAATATGATGAGGGAATGTCAAAATAAACCAGGGTGCTGGGGGTATCCGACAAAATTTTTGAATGGATCTGTTTATTGGGCAAATCATAATACAAGCTGGTACCAGTACGCATTTACGCTTGCTGATGGAATGAATGTGCTTATTGATATTTATCCTGCATCATCAATAAGAGGTGATTTTGGTATAGATGTTGACTATGACTGTGCTGTTTTTTTTATTGATGTGAATGCTGATAAACTTCCAAATCAAATTGGTAGGGATATATTTGCGTTTGTAGTAACTGAGAGAGGAATGCAGCCGGCAGGAATTAACAATATGACAAATTGTACTGCTAACAGTACCGGTTACCAATGTGCATCAAGAATTATAAAAGATGGATGGACGATAAAATATTTGAAATAATCTCTTAACTCTTCTTAATATTTTGTTAAAACATAAAATGGTTTGGGTATATATCATGTATATGTATTGTTATGTGTCTTTTGTCACAAGATGAAAGGCGGTTGGTCTTATGAATTATGGATTAAAGTTGAAAAAGCGTTCAGGTCTGACTATGTCAGAAGCATTGTTTACCTTGTCAATCATTGGCGTGATAGCTGCATTGACGATGTTTGGGCTGTTTGTAAAAATCAATGACACAAAAAATATTGCGGCATTGAAAAAGTTCTATACCTCAATTAGCCAAGTAACTTTGTTCGTAATTTTGGACAGATCTTCTCCAAACTATTGGGGTTTGGATGAGTATTCGCAGAATTCTTCTGCTTTGGCTTTTTCATACTATAGACCATATTTTAAGGTTGTTCGTGAATGCTCAAATGAAACCGGATGTTGGCAATACCCGACTAAGTTTTTGAGTGGAAAAGTTTACTTAAAACAGGCAAAAATCTATCAATACATGTTCACTTTAGTTGATGGTATGAATGTAATAATGAATGTTTACCCTAAAAATGTAATAAAATCAGAATTTGGGGTAGATGTTGAAAAAGATTCCGTTGTGTTTATTATAGACGTTAATGGAAACGCATATCCTAACCAAATGGGACGTGATATTTTTGCATTTGTACTGAAGGGGAACGATATTGTTCCTGGAGGTTTTGATAGTACTTACAACTGTAATAAAGCAGCTTCCGGATTGACTTGCGCTGCTCGAGTAATAAATGACGGTTGGAAAATTACTTATTACTAATAAAAAGCTTTCAGTTCCTTACATCTTTCATAAAAAAGACCGGCATGAAAACTGGTCTTTTCTTTTTGAGTAATAAGTATACGGAATGCTTCTCAACGATGTAGTGAATCTATTGAATTAGTATCAGCATTAATAGATTCTGAATAAGACGAAAATCTACGCTGAATGCTAGATTTTCAGTCTTTTCAGAATGGCATCCTGAGTA
>USOK01000059.1 GCA_900556295.1 uncultured bacterium
TTCCAGCCTAAAAGAGGTTTTAAAAACAGATCAATTGTCTGGCTTGAAAATCAGCGGATACGTGAGTACGCCTGATTACACCCGTTCAAGTAAAAAAGGTTATCACATCTACATCAACGGCAGAACAGTTAAATGTCCTGTTTTTCAAAAAGCTATTGATACAGCATATAAAAGCCTTATCGCAAGCGGGAAATATCCGTTTGTGATCCTTAATCTTGAAATTCCGCCGTCCGATGTTGATGTAAATGTTCACCCGACGAAAAAAGAAGTTCGTTACAAAAATACAAATCAGGTTTTCAACTTCATTTTTGCATCAATTCATGCAGGCTTGGCAAATTATATTGAACGCCAACCGGTAATGACATTTGAGCCACAGCAGTTTTCTCAATCAACACAACCTCAAAACAACGTTATTGATTTTGTACAGCCAAAACTCGAGAGTTCCGGCGACATTTATTTTGACAAAAAAGACGATACAATCTATGTTTCCGACCGCCTTATGCAAGAAGAAGAAGCAAAATTTACACAACAGCAAGAAGAAAAAACAGAACAACGCCAATTTTTTGTTCCTGTAGAAAAGGAACAAGAGCCGGAAGAAAATATTATCGGACAATACAAAAACACATACATTTTGGTTGAAAAAGAGGATGGGCTTGAAATTATCGACCAACATATTGCGGAAGAAAGATATATTTATGAGAAACTAATGTCTGAAAAGAATATTGTTTCGCAAATGTTGTTTGTTTCTGATGTGGTGCCTGTTTCGAGTACAGAAGCAGAATTAATCAAAGAAAATATCGACAAATTTGAAAAATTCGGATTTGGTATTGAATTTTTGAAAGAAAACGAACTTATTTTTAGAAAAGTTCCGCAAATGATAGCGAAAGTTAATCCCAAAGAAATCCTTGCCGATATTTTAGAAAATATAGAAGGAAATATCGACAGACTTGAAGAACATATTTTAATTACAACAGCCTGCAAAGCTTCTGTAAAAGCTGGACAAAAACTTTCTACTTGGCAAATGCAAGAGATTGTAAAAAAATGGCGCACAACAAAAATGCCTTACACTTGTCCACACGGCCGTCCGGTTGTAAAATTTTTCCCACACAAAGAAATCGCAGGATTTTTCCAAAGAAACGCATAAAACATTGGCGGGATAAGTATCCCATCCTGATACAAGCAGTACGAATTTTCTAATAAGTTGAGAAAATAATTAGTATTATTCCTTTCAATACAAACTACGTCTCTTCATCTCTAGGCTTCTACGTTAGCTGATAAACAATTTTTTTCGTAATGTAAGCTTTCGTTGAATTTGTTAATTCTCCCCATAACCTCTTTAAACATAGGCAATGGTAGACTTTGCTTTCCATCTGACAAAGCATTTTCCGGATCATGGTGTATTTCCATCATCACACCGTCTGCACCAACTACCAAACCTGCTTTTGCCATCGGTTCAATCAAATACCTTTGTCCTGTTCCGTGACTCGGATCAACAATTATAGGCAAATGTGAATATTTTTTAATAACCGGAATTGATGCGATATCCATAACATTACGGGTAAATGCACTGTCAAAACTTCTGATTCCTCTTTCGCAAAGAATTACATTTGGATTACCATTATACAAAATATGTTCTGCCGCAAGCAAAAATTCTCTAATTGTACTTGCAAGCCCACGTTTTAAAATAACTGGTTTCCTACATCTGCCTACTGCATGCAAAAGTTTGAAGTTTTGAACATTTCTTGCACCGATTTGCAAAACATCAACATAATCACACATCATATCTAAATCTGAGGCATCCATAACTTCTGAAACGGTCAACAATCCAGTTTCTTCACTTGCTCTTTTCAAGTATTTTAAAGCCTTTTCTCCATAACCTTGGAAATCATAAGGAGATGTTCTCGGTTTGAATGCTCCACCACGCAAAAATTCACAACCCATTTCTTTCGCAGCGAGCGCTGTTTGCAACAAACCATCATAATCCTCTTCAACAGAGCAAGGTCCAACCATCATAACCGGTTTATTATTTCCGCCGATTTTAACTCCGTTTGGAAATTCTATAACCGTATCGTCAGGTTTTCTATCTCGAGAAGCCAATCTGAAAGGTTCTCTAATTACCTTAACTTCTTTTACTCCATCAAATGCGGACACACGTCCAGGAGTAACTGTAGTTTTATCGCCAATAGCATCAATTACCGTATGAACTTGACCTTGATTAAATCTTATATCAAATCCGTTATCTTTCAAAAAATCAATTACACGTTGAACTTGAACTTTTGTAGCGTTCCGCTCCATAATTATAATCATAAAATTTTCTCCAATATAAAAGTATTTTGTAAAATGAGTGTATCACGAACAATTAAAATCTACAAACTTTTTTCATCTAGCTTTCGCAACAAATTCTTTGCTGGGAAATAGGCTGGCAGGATATATAAACAATCTTCCAGCGACTTTCTGCACTTTGAATAATCGTTGTTTTGATAATTTATATACGCAAGTAAATAGTGTAATTCCGGATCATGATAAAAATAATTCTTTGCCCTGTTTAAAAAGAACATTCCTTGTTCCGGCAAATTGTTATTATACAAAACTCGCCCAATAAATTTATGTACTTCCGGATTAATCGTATACATAAAATCAGCATAACGAATAATTTTTTCAACAAAAGTCCCCATACAATATGTTATCAGGAGATTCAAGTCAATTTCCAAAAAATTTCTTAACTCAAAATAAGAAGGATATTCAAACACTTCTCCATCTATCAAAGAAATTTCAAACAACGCCCAATGTGCACGTATATCAGAATCCTTTATCAGTGCAAATTGTTTTTTTGCATAAGGTAAATCACCCATTAAAAAATGTAGATATGCATCTTCCAAAACACATCCATTTTTAACGAAAAATTGCTGACAGTCTTTATCAAAACCTGCCAACAATTTATCTTTAGCTTTTTGGTAATCTATAAACATAAGTTATTAATAATTGTTGTTGTTATTATTGTTTAAGTAACTAAAATCAGACATCATTGAATTCATCATCATAGTCTGCATAACACGAGGATCAATATTTTCCCCTTTTTGAGCCTGACTCATTAACAAAGGAATCATATTCATCATACTATTATTATTGTTATTATTGTTTCCAAGCATCATATTCATTTCTGCAACTCTTGGATCTTGATACTGCGCCATCATTGCATAAGGATTTTCCGAAGTAGTTGAAGGTGATGACGAAGACTGAACTGAAACATTCACGCCAGCTTCTTTCAAAGTGTTAATAGCTTTCAATACTTCTTCATCAGACACTTGTGCAATCTTAATCGTTTCTTCAGCTTCTGTTTTATTGCTGTCAAATTTTTTAATTCTTTGGATATCACGGTTTTCAAGATTGTCTTTCTTGTTAATTGTTTCTTGAATATTATTAAGTTGTTTTTGTCTAACTTCGTTATTCAATTCTGGAGATAAACCGTTGCCATAAGGAGCTCTAATAAATTTATCCAAATCGTCAAGTTGTTCAGTTTCTTTTTGCTGAGTTTCAGGGTGACATGCCGGTCCATCTGTCAAACAATCTCTACCTTTTGTCGCATAATCCACAAGATATTGGTTAGGGTGCAAAGAAATAACTTTATTGTAAGCCGCAACAGCTTCGTCTTTCTTATTAATATGAGTATAAACCATTGCCAAATAATAATAAGCTATAGCATTTGACGGTTGTTTTTTCAACAGTGAATAGCATTCCTGCATACATCCGGAATAGTTTCCTGCTTTGTATTTAGCTGCAATACTTTTTGTTGTAGCATTCGGATAGTAAACCGTTTTAGTATTAAGATTCAAATTTACACTGCCTGACGACTGTGAAGGCATTGAAGAACTTCCGTTAGATGAACTTGGGCCATTTAACGGCGGTAAACTTTCTATCCCCGCACCATAAACTCCCATCGAGCCAACTGCCAACAGCACTGCTAATGTCCAAATAAACTTATTATTCATACTTACGTCCTTTTTTCTCTCTTTTTAATTATTTTATTTTATAAATCAAGCTTTTTATCTCATTATATAACATTTCTAAGAGAATTCATAGTGTAAATATATGATTTATCTTAAACTAAATTTACAACCACAATAGTTTTGCCTATATAAACCAAGCTCACGAGATATTTTATTTGTCTTTAAAAATCCATCTTTCTTTTTAAAATCAACTGCTAAAAAATTTAAATCTTTTTCTTGAGCAATTTTTTGCCCAATTTCTGACAGTTTTTGGAAATTTTTATGCGGACTTATAACAATTGAGGTTGTAAAATTTTCAATTCCTCTTGATTTGGCAAACTCTGCAGTCTTTTCCAAGCGTAATTCAAAACACTTATCGCATCTTTTACCTTTTTCAGGTTCTTGTTCCAAACCCAATGCCACGTCATAAAACTCTTCGGGCTCATATTTTGCCACAACTAGTTCACAATCAAAATGTTCGCACAATGTTTTTTCAGCTTCTAATCTTTTTTTATATTCTTCTGCCGGATAAATATTCGGGTTATAAAAATATACAATAACCTGATATCCTGCATCTTTCAAAAAAGACACAGGATATCCAGAACAAATTCCACAACACGCATGAAGAACTATCTTATCTTTCTTCTGCTCCATAATTCTTAATCCATTCCTTAAATTCTTTATATGGTTTTACGCCAACATAAACATTTCCATTAATCATTGTAGACGGAGTCCCATTAATTCCGTGTTTATACGCAAAATCAATATCGTTTTTAATTTCATTCCAAGTCTCTGCACTGTTTGCGTCTTCTTGAAGTTTTTCTAAATCAAAACCTTTGTTTGCAACCAGTTTTAGAATTTCATCTTCTGTTTTTGGTTTATGTTCAAATAAGATTTCATTCATTTCCCATAATTTACCTTGTTTTTCTGAAGCAACAGAATACTGTGCATCAACACAAGAGCCTTCATGGAACGGAGCTTGTAAATAAGCATTACAGTCAGTATCTAATGGCAAGTTTTTATGAACAATTTTTATGCCTTTCATTTCCTTTGCAAGCTTATGAACCATTACGTTATGAACAGGACAAATCGGACATTGGTAATCTGAATATACATAAACAGTAATTTTTGCATTTTCGTCACCAAGTACATTCCCTTTTACAGCATATTGGTTTTTCTTATGTCTAAATTCCCTAAATTCTAATTGTCTTTTTACTTGAGGAGCGAACTTAAAACTTACTCTTGTATAAGTCAAGAACCCTACTGCAACAACCATCACCGCAACAAATGCTATCAAATATTTTTTAATTTTAATTGCATCTAGAAAATCTTGAATACTTTGTTTTACAGAATGAACAAAGCCTCCATTTTTGAAATCTGTCGCAATACATCCAATTGCCAAATTCAGAATATATGTAAATGCGCACAAGATACAAAGTTTTTTGATATCAAACAAGCTCAAGCACAACAAAATCATTGAAATAATAAATGCAAACAAACCTAAAGAAGCAATATAATCCATAGGATTTTTAAAAACTTCCATAAACTTAAATAGTTTTACATTCTTCAATCTTTGTGCAAATAGCATTACAAAAACAAATGCATAATAGAACATTCCCCAGTATGCAAGCGGAATTCCCAAGAATTGAGCTTCTGGAGTTTTGGCAATTCCATCACAATCAATAAACTCATTCACTGAACAAAAACTCGACAATGCATAAGCGTTAAAATTTGCATTATAGTATATTATAGCAAGCTTAATTGTTGTAATTATCCCAACAAACGCAATTGTCGCTATTGACACCTTCTTTTTCATATTTTTTTCCATCATAAAGTTCTCCTATTATTTACGTATAATAATACAATTTTCCAAAAGATAAATCAATAGCACAAAGCAGAAGTTTTTAATCCTCTTTTCAGGCTATATTTTAGATGCATTAAGAACTTGAATAAAAATATTATATATGATATAATTAAAACCACGTAGGATTTATTTGAGAGGTTGATTTGAAAAAGAATATTTTTGAATTGTTTTTGGAAAAGGTTTTAAATGTACCGTTTTGGATTAAACAGGTTATGTACCTTAAACTTGCAAAAGAGATGCAAAATTATGACTGCGAAGATTTTTTAAGGAATAATAAAGACGATATTTTCTCAACATTCGTACCGACTTTGACATTTAAAGGAAAAACCGAATTAACAGAACATCAATACGGGCTTGATAACAATATTTATAACTTTTTGCAAGGTTGTGCAAATGAATACAGCATGATTGAAATATCTGTCAATACATTTCTTTCTATGGAAGAAGTTGCAAAGTACTATGAACTCTGTCTTGAACAAAATTTCATTAAAGTACCTGACTCAAAAGAAATTCATGCTATGGCCGGCTATATTGCAGGCAAATTCAGAATCGGCGAATATTTTAAACAAAAAGGAACAATATCTGTTGATCAGTTGCAAAAAGCAATTCTTTCTCACAGAGATGCTCTAGAAACTGACAATCAGAAAAAGTTCGGCGATATATTGGTTGAACTTGGATTTGTCACAGAAACTGATTTAAGATCAGTTTTACAATTAAAAGAAGAAGCAAAAAAGCGCTTTATCCTTGATTACAACACAGTTCCAAAATCAGAAACCACTTTCACAAGTGAAAAACAAAAATATGAAGAAGAAATCTCAAAACTTAAGGATGAAAATCTTAAACTTAAACGTAAAATGCTTCAGTTATTAGAATTGGTGAAAAAAAATGCTCAGTAATAATACAGAACCGGAATTACTATTAGAATACGCAAGAGATGGGCTTGTCGATCAAGAACACTATGGTTTTATTGTTCTTGCAGATAAAAAGCGAGCATTTGATTTCACTGGAGATGCAAAAAACTATCCGTTCTACCTGCGTTCTTGTGCAAAGCCATTGCAGGCAAGTCTTTTGATAGATTATGAAATGGACAAATTTTACGACATGACAGAAGAGGAAATTGCAATATGCTGTGCTTCTCATGCCGGAGAAGAAATCCATGTTCAAACAGCGTTCAACCTGTTGAATAAAATCGGGTTGAATGAAAATTACTTAAAATGCGGTCTACACAAACCATTATCTAAAACTGAACAAACAAAAATGGTTTTGAGCGGAGCTTCTGAACACCCGTTACAAAACAATTGTTCCGGCAAACACGTTATGATGTTAGGCTTGTGTAAAATGAAAGGTTGGGATTTGGCGACTTACGATAGTCCAGACCACCCCTTACAAGTTGCAATAAAGAAAAAAATTTATGAACTCTGCAAAGTCACTAAAGAATATCCGGGGACAACAGATGGATGCGGAGTTCCAATAGTATCAATGCCATTAACAAACATGTTGCACGGATACTTAAATCTATTTTGTAATCCAAAATACGAAAAGATTAAAAACGCATTCCTAAACCATCCATACATAATTGGAGGCGAGGATCGGACTGACACAAAAATTATCGAATATTCAGAAAATATTGTTGCCAAAGTCGGTGCAGGTGGCTTGTGTGTCGTGGTTAATACCAAAACAGAAGAAGCTTTTGTTGTAAAAATTGCAGACTGCGATATGAAAGCAAGAGAACTTGTAGTTTGCCAAATTTTGAAAAACCTTCATTGGGCAGAAATTCCTTTGGACGTGGACATTAAAACTCTTCACGGACAAAAAGTTGGTGAAATTAGAATTTTGATTTAACAATTGTCGGCAAATTTTTAATAAGGCACGAATTTTCACACCATATAACTATTTTTTCAAATACTTCATATTTTTCTCACGCAAAATATATTCGGCACAACTATACCCACCGCCATTCAACATACAATCTCCTGCATTATAACTTCCTACCATTCCTGCAGGATATACACCTGTTTGAGCGGTTACAAAAGAAAAAACATCTTTTCCTAATTGATTTGGACCTTTTTGCTCTCCATCAATATCATACAAAATGTCACCACCCATTGTACAAGCACTTCTATTACCAGTTGTTAACAAATAAACTCCGCATTGTCTTAAATGGCTAAAATAAAAAGTTCCATCAGGAGTAATCAAAGATGGACGAGAATCGCTAAATGTAAAAAAGCCTCCATTTAATCCTATAATTTTTTTATCTTGATTTACCCTAGGAGCAATATATTTTTCTCCTGAAATAAAATTTGAATATAAATTAAGATGTGCAATAGAACATTCTCCACAACTGGCAATTTGTTTTTCAACTCCGGGCCAATCCTGCGGTTCACCATACTCTTCTGATATTCTCTTAAAGGCTTGATTTAAAATCGAATAAGCTTTTTGAACCTTTGTAACCGTTACTCTTTCTTTGTAACTTTGAATTAAACTCGGCAGAGTCAATGCCGCAACAATTCCAATAATACCAAGAGTTATGAGGACTTCTGCAAGAGTGAATGCTGCTTTACGTTTGAGTGAAAAGTGAGAAGTGAAACGTGAAAAGACCGTTTCAGAAAAGTTACTAAGATACTGAGGCACTTGGGCACTAAGTTCTTTACTGGGTAAATTATTTTCGTTAGTTATTGAAATTTTTGATTTAAAATCACTACTGATTACAGAGTCACAACCCTCTCTCTTTGTGAGAGGGAGCAGTCGTTTGCGAACTCCGGTGAGCATTACGAATGCGGGAGAGGGTTCTAGAACTGTTTCGTGTTGGACAGGACAACTATACTTTAAATCATACCCCTCTCTGAAATTTCTAAGCTCATTCA
>USOK01000060.1 GCA_900556295.1 uncultured bacterium
TACATATATTCGCCGATAAGAATTGTCGCATTGAGAAATAAATTTAAAAATATCTATCCGACAAGTCTCGGTGGGGTTACACATAATATTGAAGAAGTTTTTATTGAAAGAGAGGTTAAAGACGATAAGACTATAAGACGCTAAGATGATAAGTTCTTTACAACCTGATAATATAAAATTCAATTTACCAACAAACGAAATGAACTTAATCGTCCAAACGACTTAAAGTCTATAAACACATGTCAATATTGAAATACATCATAAAACGAATACTACAAACCATACCACTGCTTATAATCGTGTCATTGATAAGTTTTTTTATCATTCGCTTGTCGCCTGTCGATCCGTTGGCAGAATTGAGGTTAAACCCATCTGTTTCAAAGGAAACTTTACAAAAAGAAACGGAGCGATTGGGCTTGGATAAACCGATTATTGTTCAGTATGGCAAATGGGCAAAATCGTTTATTAAAGGCGATTTGGGGGTTACTTCAAACGGAGAACAGGTTAGCACAAAGTTGAAAGAGCGAATTCCTAACACATTGCTTTTGACATGTATTGTAATCTTTTTGTCTTGGGCGGTTGGCGTTCCGTTGGGAATTCTTGCGGCTGTGTATTGGAAATCGCCACTGGATAGGGTTTTGACAGTTTTGACAAGTATCGGAATGGCAATCCCTTCATTTTTCTTTGCGGTATTATTGTTGATTTTTGCCGTAAAAACGGGGTGGTTTCCTGTCGGTGGACTCACAAGTTCAAACTTTTTAGAAATGAGCTTTGGGCAAAAAGTTTGGGATATTACACATCACCTTGTTTTGCCTGTGACGGTTTTGTTTACGCTTTCCCTTGCCGGATTACAAAGGCAGATGAGGGCAAATTTGCTTGACGTTATGGATAGTGATTATGTGAAATTTGCGAGAGCAAAAGGTCTGAGCGAGTTTAAGGTTATATTTAAACACGCATTGAGAAACGCTGTCAATCCGCTGATTACGCTTTTGGGGTTTGAGTTTGCAGGTCTTTTGAGTGGGGCGGCTTTGACGGAATACGTTTTTCAATATCCCGGGCTTGGTAGATTAATTTTGGAAGCGGTTTTGAAATCCGATATAAACCTTGTTATGGCGTCATTGATGATGGGAGCTGTAATGCTGATTGTCGGAAATTTGATTGCAGATATTTTACTTATTATTACTGATCCCCGCATCAGAGAAGGGGGACAGGTATGATAAAAGACTTAATTAAACAACTCTGGAAAGACAAATTTGCAAGAGTTGCGCTTATGCTGCTTGGCGTGATTTATTTTGCGTTGTTGTTTGCAGATTTTATTGCACCTTATACAAAAGATTTTTCTGATAGAACAATGGCTTATGTTCCGCCATCAAAGATTTTTACGATTGATGAAAACGGCAAGTTTTCAAAACCTTACACATATAATTACAAACGAGAATTTGATTCACAGGAACTCAAAATTATTTATACGCTTGACAGAAGTCAAAAACATTATGTTAAATTCTTTGCTAAGGGACAAAAATATAAGTTTTTAGGGCTAATCCCAATGCAACGTCATCTTGTAACAACAGATGAAAGCGGGCGACTATATCTTCTTGGGACAGATATTAACGGGCGTGATGTTTTTTCAAGAATTCTTTTTGGCGGAAGAATTTCAATGACAATCGGATTTCTCGCGCTGTTTGTTTTATTCCCGATTGGGCTTTTGTATGGCGGAATTGCAGGGTATTTCGGCGGAAAAACTGATATGATTATGATGAGGTTTGCAGAAGCCGTTATGTCTATTCCAAGTTTTTATTTGTTGATAATTCTTGCCTCAATTTTGCCGTCCGGCATGACGAGTGTTCAACGATTTATGTTAATTGTTGTAATCCTTGCGCTTATTGGGTGGGCAGGGTTTGCAAGAGTTGTGCGTGGAATGGTTTTGTCTATTAAAAATCAAGAATACATTCAGGCTGCAAAGTCAATCGGGGCTTCTCGTTTGAGAATAATTGTGAAACATATTTTGCCACAGACAACAAGTTTTGTAATCGTTGCAATGACTTTGTCAGTCCCATCGTATATATTGTCGGAATCTGGTTTAAGCTTTTTGGGGCTTGGAATTCAACAGCCTGATGCAAGTTGGGGAAATATGCTCAAAGAGGCTCAGGAGTACACGAATATTATTTATCGACCTTGGCTTTTGACTCCCGGATTTTTAATTTTTATTGCTGTGTTGGCATTTAATTTAATTGGTGATACAATTAGGGATATTCTTGATCCGAAGAGTAAGACAAGATAAGGGCGGAGCTCAGATGCCAAGAGACAAAGGTGCGAAGAGGAATAGGCTTTATCAGGAATAAAAACTATGCCAATGAAGTAGATTGGAATTACTATTTCGATAAAATTTGAAATAATTTGAAAGGAATTAGATGGAAAGTTTAGGTTATATATTTGATATAAATTTAGTTATAAGGGTTTTATCTGCTCTATTATTGGGATTTGCAATCGGTTTGGAACGTGAAATGACGAACAAATATGCAGGTTTAAGGACGAATATTTTAGTTTGTCTTGGCGCTTGTATTTTTACAATAATATCAATTTATGGATTCCCGACATTTGCTGATGGCGATAACGTAATCGTTTCTCAGGCAACGGGTGTAAGGGATACTGCACGTATTGCCGCTCAAGTTGTTACCGGTATTGGTTTTATTGGTGGTGGTACTGTTTTAAGACATGGAGCAACTGTTTTTGGGTTGACGACTGCTGCAACTCTTTGGGTTTCTGCAGCTGTTGGTATGGCGTGCGGAGCTGGAATGTATGGTTTGGCACTTGTTGCAACCGTTTTGTCTATTTTGGTTTTGGTATCTGTTCGGTTATTTGAAAAAAATGTTCTTGTATCAAGTACGAAAAACACAAAACGTTTGAAAATGAGTATTTCTTGCTTGAATGAGTATTCTAATGAAATATATGATTATATAATCGAAAATAGCAAGTATTTAAGAGAAATTTCAAAAAAATTAAATAAACAAGATGACAACTTGACAAAAATCAATGTTATTCTTGATTTTGTAGGACGCAATCCTATCCAAAATCTTTACAAAGATTACCAAAAGCTTGAGGGGGTTGAGTCAATTTCGATCCAAGAAGTTGTGGATTAGGTTCATTTATTTTAAGAAATCTTCTTCAAAAGATTTGTTTCTTTATTTGCGTTAACAGGTGAAACGTTTTCATTTCTTTTGGGCTCAGTTGTCGGTTCAATATTTGCGTAATAAGCTGTATCATTTAATGATTCCATAGCTTTCATTACCCCTAATCTGCCTGCTTTCAATTGCATGTCTGCAAGCCAAGCTTCAACTGCATAAGTCATTGCAACGGAGAATACTGTCCAACTTATTCCGGCTACAACTAGTGCTTTTTTAAGCTCTGGAGTTATGAATATATTGCTAATTTTTCCTGAACTTAAAAGTTTAAGAACTTCGTCTGGATGTTCATTAAATTCTTGTACTAATTTTGATGTGATTTTGTCAAGTTCTTCTTTTGGTAAGTTCTCAAGTATTTTTTCAATTTTAGGAATGATTTTTAATAGAGTTTCCTTATCCATACTAGACATACGTAGTTGGAAATCAGCAAATTCTTCATATTTTTCAGGACTCATTTTTTCAATACTTGTTTTGAATTCTGCAAGGGCTTTTTTCGGATTTGTTAGTTTTGCTGGTAACAAGTTAAATGCATCTTTAAAAGTTGCCGATTTTACTCGGTTTGTAGCTGCTTCTGCGAGTTTTAATGCTTCTGCTGTTGGAATTCCAACAATATCAGGAATTTCATCAGGTTTTACAATAGCTTGGTTTTTAGTGTTGTTTAAGAATATTCTAATGTTTTCTCGAGTTCCAGGGCTTAAACATTCGTTGAATTTTTCTTCGCCAATAACTTTTTTCAATAATGATATATATTTTTCATTTAATGGAAATCTACCGTCTGCTTTTTGGGCAGTTTCTGCAATTTTAGCTTTAAGGTTTGCAATTGTTTCTTGAACATTTTTGTTTGTAGCAAATTCCTTAGCTTGATCAAATACTGGTCTGAATATTGCAACAGTATTTGCAAATTCTTCTCCGGTAGCCATTGTTAGAGTTTTAAAAGCTTGTTCTGCTCGTTCTTGTGTTGGAATATTTTTTGGGTTTAGGAGTAAATCAATTACATCTGTTCTTAATTGCGGAGTCATCTTAATGTGTGCTCCGGAAGAGTAACTGTTCCCATTAATCATTACACTAAAGAAGTTATCTATTTTGCTGGAGTCATAATTAGGAATTTTTTCAACAGTATTTTTTACGCTATCTTTTAGCATGTATAAATACTTAACTTGATCTTCGTTAGAAAGTTTTTTGAATTTTTCAAGACTCATATTTGTGTTTTCAAGTACTTTAGAGAACACTTTTGTGATTGGATCTTTTTGTAAATCAACATCTTTTAAAATAGCACCTATTGGCTTCATATCCAGTTGTGTTTTGCCGGAAGGTGTCCATATAGTCTTTTTAGTATCAACATTGTTGACAACATTTGTAATATTTTTTTCTACATTGCCAAGATATTTTTTGAACCATTTTTTCTTCATGATATTAGAACCACTACTCAATTTAGAGGTGATTTTGTCAAGAAGTTTGGCAGGTGTAATTTTGCCACGTGCTACCTGTATGCCTGTGTATATAAATGGAGATAAAGCCAAAAGTATTCCACCGTACTGAACGAAAGGTTGTGCAATTTCAGTTGCTGCTTCCATTGATTCTGAGTAAACTTGAGAGTTGTCGTCTACTTTTTCAAATGTATTGAATAGTTTTCGTTGAAGGTTTTTTGCGTCTCTAAGTTGTTCTGCACTAATATCTTGTTTTTTCAAAATATCTTTTAGTGCTTGTTTTTCTTTGAATTCGTGATTTCTATACTTGTTGTAATCCAAATATTGTTTTATTACATTTGGAATAAACAATGCGTATTCTTTTATTTTGTTAGGTTTTTTCTTATTATTTTGTACGTCTTTAACTTCGTCATATTCTTCTTGTGTATAGCCGATAAAGTTTTCAGGATGTTTTTCTAATTCTCGTTTTGCAGTATAGCGTCCTGCTCTTGCTGCCGATTTTTGTAATTTTAAGGCTATTATCATGCCGGCAAAACCGGTTGTAATACTGCCAAATATTCCCAAAATCCATTTTTTACCGGATTTGTGAGCAAAGCCTGTAGCAAATATTTTCTTAACAAACTTATTAAAATTAGCTTTTTTAGGTTTTACTTTAACTCCTTCTGTGTTACTTTTTATTCTAGATTCGTCGTGCCACATAGAGTCTCTGAATTCAAACCATTGTTTTAAGTAACTGAATCCGGTCTTTTTGCTGTTTTTTAGTTCTTTGTATAATTTCAGAGAGTCTGTACTACCTTCTTTTTCAATAGTATTGTTTACAAATTTGTCAAGAACATTAAATTTGTCCAAAATCCATCCTGTTGCAGCTCCAACTGTAGCACCTAATATTGGTGTCGTGTTCATAATTACGTTTGCTGCAGTTTCCATGTTTTCAGAATTTTTTTCAGCTTCGTTGTTAATTATACGGATTGTTCTTTGAATAACTTCTTTATCTTTTTCAGCTTGGATAAGTTCTTCTTTAGTAAGAGGTCGAGCTACTTTTTGAGAATTATCTTCTCTTGCTGATTTATCATTATCATAAGCTCGTTTATCTCTAAGTATTCCGTAAATGGATTTGAACATTCCTGATTGAAGTTTTGATTTTTTCTCTTTTTTGATTAATTCAGGGTGTTCTGCAAGTTCGTTTTTAGCGTTTTTAATTTGTTCAGGAGTATAAGTTACAAATTCTTTTGGGTCTTCTAAAACTTTTCTTGCTTGATAACGAGCAATTTTCGAACTGTCTGTTTGCAGTTTGGCTTCAAGTAGTGTAGATGCAATAAATACACCAATAGTTGCAAGCCCGACGAGACCGTGATTGCGTAGAATTTGTTTAGAATATTTTGTAGTTTCCTCGCTAATTCGTTTTTGCATTACAGAAAGATCTTTACGGAGTTCTGGATCTTTAATCTTTTTAATGCTTCTTTTGTTTAAAATATCATGATATCTAGTACGGATATTATTGTTAGAGCAGTATTCGTCAACTCGTTTTTCTAATTGTTTGTATTCTTCACTCTTATAAGCATCATTTTTTATTTTATATATTTTGTTTTGGAGTTTTGATGTGCTTTTAGTTCCAACAAGCCAGTTCCCTCCAATGAATGCCGCAAACGTTGCAAGGCTTGATAAAGGATCAATAGCTGTTTCTACGTTTTCTGCAACGTTTTCGGAATGGTTATCCATAACGTCTACGACGTCAATAATTGTATTCCCGTATTCTTTTGCTTTTTGTAATTCTGTGGGAGAATATTGGCGTCTGCGCGCGAGTTCTTCTCGTTGAGCTTCTTCGTTATGTTGTTTGTTTTCCCATTGCTTAAAGTTATTTCTGTTTTTTGCTACTTGAGAGAGCGAGTTGAAAAAGTCCATAATTTCCCTATAATTTTCCCTTATATATCTATAAAAACATGAGAAAAATTAAAATTGCGTATTTATTAATATTTGTAAATAGGCAAAACTATTTCGAACTCTGTCTTTTCACTTGTGGACTTGTTTAATTTTAATATTGCATTCTGTGCTTTTAAATTAGTTGCGCATATATGCAAACCTAATCCTGAACCGGTTGATTTGGTTGTAAATCCTTCTTCAAATATTGTAGAACATTTGTTTTGCGGAATTGCTTCTCCATTGTTAGAAATTTTTATGCAAATTTTTTCATCTTTTTCTTCGGCATAAATTTCTATATTACCTTCTCTTTTTATTGCTTCAATTGCGTTTTTGATAATATTTACTATGCAAGCCAAAAATTTGTTTTCATCAATATAAACATTCGCATCTGTTTGTAGGTCAGATGTGATTTTGATGTCTTTTTCACAAATATAGACTTGCGAAAGCTTAATACCTTCTTCCAAAATCTTTTTAATACTACAAATCTTAGGTGAAAAATTATTCAATGATTTCAAGTCAAGAAGATTGTTGCTCATTATTTTCAGTGATTTGTTAATACAATTCAGGGCATTATCGATAGATGCAATTTCTATACCTTCTTTTTCCAAGTTTTTACGAATGATTTGTGTGTAAAGTTCGCAAATAGAAATATGGTTTCGCATTTCGTGTGCTATACATCTTGATTGCTCTTTTATTAAGTCGTTCATAATCTCCTTACATTAAAGGCTCAGCTCACTGATGGGCTGAACCTTTACATACTTTTTAGTATCATTTATTTCTTAAACAGCCATTTTTGCACGTCTTTTGTTTGCAAACCCGTTATTTAGAGCATATAAAACAGCTTGAGTTCTGTCGTTTACTTGTAATTTTTGGAAGATGTTGTTTACGTGAGTCTTAACTGTAGTTTCGGAAATAAATAGTTTTGATGCAATACCCTTGTAGTTATTACCCTGTGTGAGAAGATCTAAAACTTCTTCTTCTCTCGCAGTTAAGTATGTAAGAAGATTTTCTTCTGTAGATGCTGTTTCTTCTTTGAATGAACGTTGGAAGTATTCAAAAAATCTTGATGTAAGTGCAGTTGGAAGATAAATTTTACCTGCAGAAACTTCATCCATTGCATAAATCAATTGAGCTGAAGCCATTGTTTTTAGTACATATCCTTTTGCACCTAGCTTCATTGCTCTGAAGATTAAATCAGCATCATCATAGCCGCTTAAGCAGATAACTCTGATTCCTAAATCTAATTTTTCGATATCTTGTAGAGCTTGCAAGCCATCTCTTTCCGGCATATTTACGTCCATTAAAATAATATCAGGACGGTATTTTTTTGCTAAGTTAATTCCAATGTTAGCGCTTGTAGTTGTTGCAACTACTTCATAGCTGCTTTCAAGTGTAATTAATTCTTTTACCCCTCTTAAATGATCTGCGTTGTCATCAATTAATAGAACTCGTGCTTGCTTTTTAAACTCTCTCATTTTTATCTCCCTGTTTTTGTTCCCTCTCTACTCTATTGATACTACTACTTTTAGATGGGGCTTTTCATCCATGCCCTGATTGATATTGATTAGAATAGGGTCTGAGAATTTGTCTTACATCTTTGGATTGATATAATCCCTCAACCATGCTCTACATCATGCTTTCAAGATTTTGACCGCATGGTCTAGAAATTTTCTTGCTAATCTTTTTGGACTAATCTGCTTGTGGTATAATTTTTTTATTGAGGGAGAAAGTTATGGAAATTTTAATATTTTTAGGTGGTTTTTTAATCGGTGCTTTGTGCGTGTATATTCCGAGCTGTATAATTAATAAAAATTCAAAAACAATTGCTGTATCACAGGATGAAATGTTTAAGCAAATGAATGAGCAGATGAAATTGTATTTTGAAAACACTGCAAATAAGATTTTTAAAGAAAGTACATCAGAGCTTTCAGAAAGCAACAAGGAAAAATTGGAAGAATTTTACAAGCGTT
>USOK01000061.1 GCA_900556295.1 uncultured bacterium
AATGTCCGGTGAAGAGATCGTCGATGTTCTGATGCGTGAAAAGCTGGAATCCAGCATTTATATTACAGTTGATACTTTGAAATATTTGAAATCTATAAAGAAAAAATTTGATGTAATTATTTTAGACCCGCCAAGAAAAGGTTGTACGCAAGATGTATTGGATGAAACGTTGTTGCATGCAAAATCAAAAATAATATACGTAAGCTGTAATCCGGCGACTCTTGCACGTGATTTAAAATATTTGACAGAACACGGAGCGAAAGTTGAGAGAATCCAACCATTCGACATGTTCTGTCATACTTATCATATTGAAAATGTTGCGATTATTAGTCTTTAGGCTTATAAATATCTATTACATCCCGCAAGTTTTGTTCAATTTCATCAAGTTGAGTATATGTTTTTGTTTCTTGGAATGGTTTCTTTTGCCTACTTGGAGGTAACAATGAATGTTTGCCAGCAAACAGTGCTTTTAAAGATTTCATATATTCATTAATTTTTTGAACACCTTTTTGGGAGAATGCAATAGTTTCAGTAACACTTGAAGCTCCATTTTCATCTCGAGATTTTGCATCTGCGTACAATTTACGAGTAAGAATATTGAATTGTTCTTTCATGTCATCAATAATTGATTTTGCCCCACGGTCATCTTTAAAACCTTGAGATTTATATTTTCTAAATTGTTCATATACTAAACTATGTTCCTTGTTTTTAAAGTTCAAATAATTTGGACCAGATAGTACTAACAATTCATATACTTGTTTCTTTCTGCCTTTACCTTTATAAAATCTAATTTGCACATCTTCATATCCGGAAGGAACAGCATTTTTACCACAACGAACATCTATATCTTTACCCATTTTAGGTAAACCATCTTCACCCAAAACAACCATACCGTCTTTTTCAAGAAGGGTTGCATCTATTTTGTAGCCTCTTTTTTCCATAGCTTCTACAATTTTAATGTAATTTTTCTCTGGGTTAGGAATAAAAATAGTACCTCTAACGCCATCCCTAACTGCTGCAGTTAGACCTCCTTGAGCGAATAGCTCTTCGTTTTTTAACAATTTATCGATAGTTGATTCCAAACCTTTAACAGAAGATTGGTTTGCCTCCCGGCTAAATGATGCTTCTGGAATTTCTTGCGCTACTGATTCCAAATCATTAGTATACTCATTAGCAATTTTGCGTTGGTTCTTTTCATAAAAATTCCAAACTCTATTTTTTGTATCTTTTTGATTTGCTTTTTGAGCATTTTGAGATTTCGAAGTAGATTTAACTTCTACAGTATCTACCTTCGGAGTTCTTTCGTATTGCGAACCCTTTCCAACTTGAGTCCAATGTTTTACTTTTTTACGAACCTTTTTAGCCGTATCCGCAACTTCTTTAAACAATTCTGATTTTGGTTGTGTATTCGGTTGTTTTCTCACCAACCTATCTACTGCAAGTTTTGTCATAATTCTACCTTCTTCAATATATTATATAAAACATGTCAAAAATTTTTATTGCCTAGTCCGAGGGTAAATATTACAAAATTGACACAATTATTATTATAAAACATGAATTATTTTTTGTCAAAATATTTTGTTTGTAATAAAATTAAAGAGTATAGTTATTAAGTAAATAGCATATAAATAAGGAGGTTTGTTATTATGCCAGGAAAAACTATAACAGTTGACGGCAACTATGCTGCAGCGCATATCGCTTATGCGTTAAGTGAAGTTTCCGCAATTTACCCAATCACTCCTTCATCTACAATGGGTGAATGGATTGACGAATGGGCATCTCAGCACAAAAAAAACATCTGGGGTGAAGAAGTAAGAGTAGCAGAAATGCAGTCAGAAGCCGGTGCAGCAGGTGCTGTTCATGGTTCTTTGGCAGCAGGTTCTTTAACATCAACTTACACAGCTTCTCAAGGCTTGTTGTTGATGATCCCTGTTATGCACAAAGTAGCAGGTGAAATGCTTCCTCACGTAATCCACGTTGCAGCTCGTGCTCTTGCTGCTCAATCACTTGCAATTTTCGGTGATCACACTGACGTTATGGGTTGCCGTAACACAGGTTATGCAATGTTAGCTGCTAACTCTGTTCAAGAAGAAATGGATTTGGCTCTTGTTGCTCACCTTGCAACTTATAAATCTAAAGTTCCGTTCTTACAATTCTTCGACGGATTTAGAACTTCTCACGAAATTCACAAAATTGAAGAAATTTCTTACGAAGATATCGCATCTTTGGTAGAACCAAAATATATTGAAGAATTCAGACAAAGAGCTCTTAGACCTGAAGCTCCTGTTTGTAAAGTTGGTGCACAAAACACTGACGTTTACTTCCAAGGTCGTGAAACAAGCAACAAATACTATGATGCAGTTCCTGATATCGTTCAAGAATACATGGACAAAGTTGCTAAGGTTACAGGCAGACAATACCACCCATTCGATTATGTTGGTGCTCCTGATGCAACAGACGTAATCGTAGCTATCGGTTCTGGTTGCGAAACTATCGAAGAAACTATCGAATACTTGAACGCAACTCGCGGTACTAAATATGGTTTGGTTAAAGTTAGATTGTACAGACCGTTCGACGTTAAACGTTTCAACGAAGCATTGCCTAAATCAGTTAAACGTGTAACTGTTCTTGATAGAACAAAAGAACCTGGTTCAATCGGCGAACCTCTATACCTAGATGTTGTTGCAGCTATCGAAAACAAAGATGTTAGAGTAATCGGCGGACGTTATGGTTTGTCTTCAAAAGAATTCACTCCATCAATGGTTCTTGCTATTTACAAACACGCTGAAAACAACGGTTTCCACGGATTTACAGTTGGTATCGAAGATGATGTTACTCACAAATCAATCAAAGTTGAAGAACACATCGTTACAGAACCAGAAGGCACTACAAACTGTATGTTCTGGGGATTGGGTTCTGATGGTACTGTTGGTGCTAACAAAAACTCAATTAAAATCATTGGTCAATACACTAACAAAGATGCTCAAGCATACTTTGCTTATGACTCTAAAAAATCTTTCGGTGTTACAACTTCTCACTTAAGATTTGGTGACAAACCGATTAAATCTACATACCTTATCACAGCTCCTGATTTCGTATCTTGCTCAGCTCACGCTTACATCGGCAGATATGATATGCTTAAAGGTATTAAAGAAGGTGGTACATTCTTACTTAACAGCCCTTGGTCTAAGGAAGAAGCTTTCTCTCACTTAACAAGAGATATGCAAAAAACTATCATTGAAAAGAAAATCAAATTCTACAACGTAGATGCTGAAGCTCTTATCAAACAACAACCGGGCTTGAGAGGTAAAGGTGCTAACACAGTTATGATGGTTGCATACTTCAAAGTTTCAGGAATTATTCCGTTCGAACAAGCTTATGAAGGTATGAGAGCTATGACAACTAAAACCTTCAAGAAAAAAGGTGACGATGTTGTTAACATGAACTTGGCATTGATTGATGCTGCTATCAACGCAACTGAAGAAGTTGTTGTTCCTGCATCTCTTGATGGCGTTTGTGCAGCAGAAGAACCAAAACTTATTTCTGATGACGCATCTGAATTTGCTAAAACAATTATCAAACCTTCAATGCACTTGAAAGGTGACGATATTCCTGTTTCAGCTATGTCAGTTGATGGCGTAATCCCAACAGGTACAGCATGTCTTGAAAAACGTGGAATTGCTCCTCGTGTTCCTCACTGGAATTCAGAATTCTGTATTCAATGTGGTATTTGTGCATCAGCATGTCCACACGCAGCTATCAGAACTAAATTGATTGAAAAAGAAGACCTTAAAAACGCTCCTGAATCATTCAATACAGTAGAAGCTAAACCAAATGCAAACGGCGAACACTTCAAAGTTCAAGTTTACTGTAAAGATTGTACAGGTTGCGGAGTTTGCTTGGATCAATGTCCTATGGCTAAAAATCCTGAAAAAGCAGCTTTGACTTGGTCAACAATCGAAAAAGAAGAAGAAAATTGCGAATCAGTAAACGAAAAATTCTTCGACGAATTGCCTGATAACGTAATGGGTAAAAACACTACAAAAACTATTAAAGGTGCAATGTTGAGAAAACCTCTATTCGAATTCTCAGGTGCTTGTGCCGGTTGTGGTGAAACACCTTACGTTAAATTGGTTTCTCAATTGTTTGGTGAAAATGCAATCGTTGCTAACGCAACAGGTTGTTCATCAATCTACTCAGGTACATTCCCAACAATCCCTTACACAACTAACAAAGACGGTAGAGGACCTGCTTGGGCTAACTCATTGTTCGAAGATAACGCAGAATTCGGTTTTGGTATGAGATTGGCTGTAGATCAAAACAGAGCTACTTTGAAATCTTATGCAGAAAAAGTATTAGCTTCTGAAGAAGCTCCTGCTGAATTGAAAGATGCTATCAACGGTGCTTTGGCTCATTGGGATAACTCAAAAACTGATGAAGCTGTTAAAGCTCAAGCTAAAGCTAAAGAAGTTATTGACAAATACGCAGCTCAATGCGATTGTGTTAACTTAGCTAAGGTTAAAGAACTAGAAGATTACTTCACAGATAAATCAGTTTGGATTATCGGTGGTGACGGTTGGGCAAATGACATCGGTTACGGTGGAATTGACCACGTATTAGCTCAAAACAAAAACGTTAATATTCTTGTTCTTGATACTGAAGTATACTCTAACACAGGTGGACAGGCTTCTAAATCAACACCTACAGGTGCTGTTGCGAAGTTTGCTACAGGTGGTAAGAAAACTTACAAGAAAAACATGGGCTTGATGAGCATGTCTTATGGTTACGTTTATGTAGCATCAGTTGCATTGGGAGCAGATAGAGCTCAAACTCTTAAAGCATTCCAAGAAGCTGAAGCATATGATGGACCATCAATCATCTTCGCTTATGCACCTTGTATCGCACATGGTATCGATATGAGCAAAACTCAAACTGAACAAAAACGTGCAGTTGAAGCTGGTTACTTCCCATTGTACAGATACAATCCGGAAAACCCAGAAGCTCCATTCACTTGGGACGCAAAAGATCCGAAAGGAAACTTCCAAGAATTCATCAAATCAGAAGGACGTTATAAATCATTGATGAAAACTAACCCTTCTGAAGCTGAAGCTCTATACGAAAAAGCAGAAAAAGACGCTGCAACTCGTATGTCAGTATTCAAAGCTGTTGGTGAATTGCTTAAATAGTAAGTACATTTATTACTAAATGTAAAAGGGATATCTTAACAGATATCCCTTTTTATTATATTTATATCAACTTGTAAGGAGTATTAAGCATCATAGTACGATTTCAATTTCAGGAACTGCAAAAAATTAATAAAATCAAAAATAAAAACCGCCGATAAATTCGACGGTTTTATAATTATACTTATTTACTTTATTAAGCATTCTTTTCAATATCTGACATTGCTTCAGCAATGCCCTTCGTCGGATTACTTAACAATTCAACATCTTCTTGATTTTGAGAGTCCGTTTTTAGAAAATCATTTTCCATAGAAAGTTCTCTAACTCTTGCTTGAGCTAACTCTGCTTGTTTATTTTTCAATGACGTATAATTTTTTACAAAATCTCTATTTTGAGCATTTACAGAACCTATTGAATGGAAAAAGCCACCGATAATCAATAAAGAAGGCGCCCAGGACAACAATGTTCCGCCAAGTTCCTTCAATGCTGGAGGAGTCTTTTGCGCAACCGATTTCAAACCATTTTTAGCTGAAACCATAATTTGTGCATCATTCAAAAACTCTGCAACCTTACCAGTTGCTTTTTGCATGAATTTAGGAGCATTAACAGATGCTAACTTAGCAGCACCTTTATCAACTAGGAATAAAGCACCAAGTCCTGCTGCCAATGTTCCAATTGTAGATATAAACGGATGTTCGTTATCAAATTTACGAACTTCCGGAGAATGTTCTGCTAATTTCTTTCTTCCAAAACCTAGAGCCCCTAAAGAAGCTAAACCAGCTCCCCATAGAGCTGTCATTTTTAAACCATTTGCTACTCTAGCAGCAACGCCTGTTACCTCCTTAGAGAATATTTTTGTTTTACCTTTAGTAAACACTGCAGTACCTAACCCCGCTGCTAATGGAGCTGCCCAATACATCGCATTAGTAATCCTTTTTGATTTTTTATTATCAAATTTTGATTCTGTTTGTAAATAAGCAATTTGACGAACAGAATTATCGTCTAAACCAATCAATGCATCAACATTATCACGTCTACCATTAAAATTCGGAGCTGAAATCGCTGAAATTTGCATACACACACCTACACTTTCGTAAAGTAATTATACTTTAATAAAACACAAAAGTAAATTTTTTTGCTATTATACAAAATTTTTGTTAAGAATGTTTACACTAGAATTTATTTCTATTATTATACATATATGAAAAATTTTTACATTCACACTATGGGCTGTAAATCGAACCAATTCGAAAGCTCAATTATCGCCGAAAACTTAGAAACAAACGGAATTTCTCAAGTTAAATCTATTGAAGATGCAGATTATTATATACTTAATTCTTGCACGGTCACTCATAAAAGTGATAATGAGGCGATGTACCATCTTCGCAACGCAAAGCACAAAAATCCTGATATTATAACAATTATCACCGGATGTGTTGCACAGATAGAAAAGGAAAAACTACTTTCAAATGAATTTATTGATTTGGTTATTGGAAACGATGAAAAATTAGATTTATACAAAATTTTATCTGATTACAAAGCCAAAAACTGTTTAGTATCAAATATCATGCAACGCACAGATTTTAGCAAAGTAGTATTAACAGACATGACTAAAACTCGCGCAAGCTTAAAAATACAAGACGGTTGCGACAATCGTTGTTCATACTGCATAATTCCTTTTGCTAGAGGGAAAAGCAGAAGCGCAGATATTAATTTTATTGTTGAACAAATAAACAATTTCTCAAAACATGGCTTTAAAGAGGTTGTTCTAACCGGCATCCACATCGGTCAATGGGGTAAAGATATCGGACTTGAACTTATAGACTTAATCAAAGCTATTGAAGAAAAAACTACTATTGAAAGATTTCGCATGGGCTCACTTAATCCTACAGAAATTACAGATGAAATGCTTGATTATCTGCAAAATTCAAAAAAATTCTGTCCTCATTTCCATTTGTCACTTCAATCGGCATGCGATAGAACTCTCAAATCAATGAACAGATTTTACAACACCGAAGATTACTTGGCTCAAATAGATAAAATCAATTCAATGTTTGATTTACCGTTCTTAGGAAGTGACATTATCACAGGTTTTGCAGGAGAAACAGAAGAAGATTTTCAAACAACAGTTGAGAATCTAAAACGTTCCGGGCTTTCACAAATCCATGTTTTTCCATACTCTGTCAGAGAAGGTACTATTGGAGCAAAATCAGAAAATCAGGTAGATGAAAAAGTTCGCCAAATGCGTGCAGACATAGTCAAAGCACTATCATTCATCAAACATACTGAATTCATAAACAAAAATATTGGAAAAACTCTAGAAGTCCTAATCGAAAAACATCCCGACAAAAGGACAGGACTACTCAAGGGCGTAACAAGAAACTATTTGACTGTTTTAATCGAAAACTCAAAAGACAAAGCCTTGTTAAACACATTACATAAAGTAAAAATAACCAAATACGAAAACGGAAAGGTTTTCGGCGAGTTATAACTTACTTACATTTATTAACTTTTCCCAATAGTAAATAAAAATCGTAACCAATAGATGGCTACGATTTTTTGTTTTTTATTTTGTTTAATAAAACTAATTTCGTGAGTTCAATTTAGCTAACAGTCTTAAGATTTCTGTGTAAAGCCATACAAGTGTAATCATCAAGCCCATTGCTCCAAACCACTCGTAATCTTTGCTAAGCATTCTATTAGAAGATTCTTCTATAAATGAGAAATCTTGAATTAAGCTCATAGCAGCAATAATAACTACAAACAGACTAAAGCCAATTCCTACAATACCGTTTGACCAGATTAATGGAATACTACGGCTGAAAAACATTGCAACAAATTGAATTAGGTAAATTGCTAAAATTGACAACATTGCCGTAACCAAAACAGCCCTAAACCTATCTGTATACTGGATAACTCTAGTTTTATAAAGTCCTAACATTACAAACAATACAACAAATGTTCCTAATATTGCCTGCATAACAATCCCGTTATATTGAGCTTCAAACAGCGCAGAAAATGCTCCTAAAGTTAAGCCCTCAAACAGCGCATAAGGCGCAGCCAAATATTTCGCAGATTTTACATTAAAGCATGTTATTAAAACGAAAATAAAGCTTAATATTCCGCCTCCTACTAACATTCCCCCTGCGATTGCCGGATTTGTAAACAAATAGTACACGCTAAGCGCACAACCTGCAAGCAAACATATAAATAATAAGAAAATCTTGTTAACTGTACCCTGTATAGTCATTGGTTCTCCGTCAAGTACCTGCGCTTGTGGCCCAAATCTGTCATCATTTAATATCGGATTTGACA
>USOK01000062.1 GCA_900556295.1 uncultured bacterium
GTCAAGATATATTTAAATATTTTATTTTAATTTTACAAAATCAGGAACTTTGTTTTTAGCCATTTGCATTTGCATATATTGAGTTTTTAGTTTCGTTTTCTCTTCGTTGTTTGCGTTTTTCGCTTTTTCGTTCATTTGTGTGTATAATTCTTTTTCTGTATCGTTGCCCTTGATATACACGTCCATATCTTTGTTCTTTTTATAGGCGTTTATATTGCCTTCGTAATTTATTTTAGGAGCTTTGAAAAGAGTGTACAAGAATGCAAATCCGGCAATAAATGTCGCAGTCAAGCCTGCCCAAGCACCGAGAGAAAGCCACATTTTCTTTCGGGGGGTTACGTTTTTGTGTTGCTTGTTAACAATATCGTCTGCTTTTTTGCTGATTTTTTCGCCGACAAAATCAAAGTCATCAACAAGTTCAAACAGCAATTTTGTCCCAACTCCTAAGCCTGCAACGAAAGTAGCCTGAATTAATTTAGCTTTTTCTCCGGCTTTAGAAATAGGGTTTTCGTCTTGCTTGGACGATGGTTTGTTTGCTTTAAAAGAGTATGCATTGACAGAATTAATTTGCATTATGCACCTTTGATAAGCATTCCATTTCCGTTATTTGCCATTTGGACAGATGTGTAATGGTTGATTTTTTGATCTAAATCAACATCTTCGTCTTTTACTTCTTTGTTTACTTCATCCATAATATTAGATTTTAGTTCTCTGTCACGGCTGTAAACGTCCATTTCTTTTTCTCGGGTGAATGCATTAACCTTAGTATTATATAATTTTGAAGGAAGTGTTAGAGCCATTGTTATCAAACCAGCAGCAGCGCCAATTCCACCTAACATCCAACCTCTGTTTTTAGTGCCTTTGCCGATAAGACAAGAGCCGAGGGCTGCAGCTGTACCACCGACAAGTGTACTAGAGCCTATAGATGTCCATACGGCTAAATTCTTTTCGGTTTTTCTGTTAATCGGGTTTTCGTAATTGTTTTTATTCGCAGTAAATTGTGGTTTTGGATAACAATTGTTGATTGCTGAAATTTGCATATTTAACTCCTTATATTTATAACTTGTTATTTTTATAATACTTCAGCAAAAAGAATTTTGCTACTATGTTAATATTTGCATTTTAATTGTAACAATTGTTTGAAGTTTTGCATGTTTATGTTATCATCAACACATAAATATAGATTATTATTTTAATAAGGGGAAAAATATGATTTCAGTAAACGATTTAAAAACAGGCTTGACGCTTCAATTGGACAACGGTTTATGGTCTGTTGTTGAATTTTTACACGTAAAACCTGGTAAAGGTGCTGCGTTTGTACGTTCAAAACTTAAAAACGTTGAAACTGGACAGGTTGTTGAAAAAACATTCCGTGCTGGTGAAAAAGTTGCAAAAGCGATGCTTGACAGACGAGAAATGCAATATCTTTACAAAGAAGGTAAAGAATACGTTATGATGGATAACGAAACTTACGAACAATTGCAATTGACAGAAGATCAAATCGGCGACGGTATCAAATATTTGAAAGAAAATATGGTAGTTCAAGTGTTGATGCATGATGCAAGAATTATCGGTGTAGATCTTCCAGCTCACGTAATTCTTGAAGTTACTGATACTCCTCCATCTGAAAAGGGTAATACTGCACAAGGCGGTACTAAACCGGCTACTTTGGAAACAGGTGCGGTTGTAAACGTTCCGTTCTTTATTTCTAACGGTGACAAAATCAGAGTTGATACAAGAACTAACGAGTATCTTGATAGAGCGTAATTCAAGTAAAAAGTGAGACGTGAAGGGTGAAAAGACCTTTTAGCTAGCTCGAATTTTAATTTGGTGCGTAGCACCTATTTGGACTTCTCACGTTTCACGTTTCACTTAAAACGAAAGGCAAAAATAATGAAATTTGATATAGACTATGTAGAAAAATTAGCAAAAGTTTTGGCTGACAATTCTTTAACAGAAATTTCTCTTGAAGATGGTGAACAGGCTATTACTTTAAGAAAAGAAGTTGTTGGCGTTGCTCCTGCAGTTGCAGTTGCTGCTCCACGACCTGCTTCAAGTGCTCCGACTCCAGCACCTGTTCAGGCAGTTTCTCAAGAACCTGCTCATAAAGGAAAGGTTTTGACTTCTCCAATGGTAGGAACTTTCTATTCAGCTCCATCTCCTGATGCAGAAGCTTTTGTTAAAGTTGGACAAACTGTTAAAGAAGGCGATGTTGTTTGCATCGTTGAAGCTATGAAGCTTATGAATGAAATTGAATCAGATTTTTCAGGCAAAGTTACCGAAATTTGTGTACAAGACGGTCAACCTGTTGAATTTGGTCAAGTTCTAATGTATGTAGAATAAATAGATAAGTGAAAAGTGAGAGGTGAAAAGTTTGCTCAGCTCGTTAGCGCTCATGAATGTTTTTATTGGGTGGCAACAAAGAGATTTTAACTTATAACCTTTTACTTTTTACCTTTTATAGGGATAAGAAAAAGATGTTTAGAAAAGTATTGATTGCAAACCGCGGGGAGATTGCGGTAAGAATTATTAGAGCTTGTAGAGAAATTGGTATTCCAACCGTTGCGATTTATTCTCAGGCAGATGCAAACTCTCTACATGTTAGATTGGCTACAGAAGCTTATTGTATTGGACCTGCTCAAAGTGCAAAAAGTTATTTGAGTATTCCTGCGATTATTTCGGCAGCGATTGTTTCAGGTGCGGATGCAATTCACCCAGGATACGGTTTTATGTCTGAAAGAGCAGATTTTGCAGAAATTTGTGCAAAACATGGTATTAAATTTATTGGACCTACAGCAGAAGCAATGAGAAAAATGGGCGATAAAGCTACTGCTCGTAAGACAATGATTGAAAATAATGTACCTGTAACTCCTGGCACAGGAATTTTAAAAACTCCTGAAGAAGTTAAAGAATTTGCGCATAAAGTTGGTTATCCGATTATCTTGAAAGCTACTGCCGGTGGTGGTGGTAAAGGTATGAGAATTTGCAGGTCTGATGAAGAAGTTGATGTAAATATGAACCTTTGTCAATCAGAAGCACAAAATTTCTTTGGTAACCCTGATGTTTATGCTGAAAAATTCTTGGAAAATCCTCGTCATATTGAGGTTCAAATCTTGGCTGACCAATATGGAAATGTTGTTCACTTAGGAGAAAGGGACTGTTCTATTCAAAGACGTCACCAAAAATTGTTGGAAGAAGCTCCTTCTCCAGCAATTGATGAAGCAACTCGAAAAGAAATGGGAGCAGCAGCTGTTCGAGCTGCAAAAGCTATTAATTATGAAAGCGCTGGAACTTGTGAATTCTTACTTGACCACGACGGTAAATGGTACTTTATGGAAATGAATACAAGAATTCAGGTTGAACACTGTGTAACAGAAATGATTTCTAATGTTGATTTGGTAAGAGAACAGATTATGGTTGCAGCAGGTGAAAGACTTGACTTTACTCAAGATGATATTATGTTAAGAGGTCACGCTATTGAATGTCGTATCAATGCAGAAAACCCTGAAAAAGATTTTATGCCAAACCCTGGAACAATTACTGGTTATGTAACTCCGGGTGGATTTGGAGTAAGAGTCGATTCTCACGCATACCAAGATTATTCAATTCCACCATATTATGATTCAATGATTGGCAAATTGATTTGTTGGGGCAGAACTCGTAATGAAGCTCGTCGTAGAATGTACAGGGCTTTGAAAGAATATGTTATCACAGGTGTTGAAACGACAATTCCATTCCACCAAGCAATTATTGAGGATCCGGTGTTTATGAGTGGTAAATTTAATACTGGCTTTATAGAAGATTTCTATGAAAGGACTGGAAAGAATAAAAAGTAAGAAAATAAAAAAGCTCAAATTTATTTGAGCTTTTTTACTATTTGACCACTTGTCAGATTCTTAAAAATATGCTACAATAATAGCAGGTATTATGTGTGTGAGGCTTTAGAGTATGGCAGGAATTAATTTGTTCTATCAATTTACAAATCCTATTGAAAAGCAGAAAGAGCAACAAAAAGCTCAAAAAGAAGCTTTGATTAATAAAAATTATAGTGAAATTTATGCACATGAAGCTGCTCATAAATCTGCAGGAGGAAGTCTTGCAGGCTCTATTGTTATAGAAAAGAATGTTGATGGAATTCCTGTTGGAGGACACGTTGATATTAAGATGCCATCGCTTAATCCAAAAAATCCCCAAAAGACAATAGACGATGCAAACACTGTTATCAAATCCGCAATGGCTCCATCAGATCCGTCAACTCAGGATTATAAAGTAGCTTCAAAAGCACAAAGTTTAAAGATGCAGGCTCGCGCAATAAAAAATAAAAATGTTGGCAATAAACTGGATTACAGTGCTTAGTATAAACAGACAGATTAATAATCGAAAAAATTTCGAACAGGTGTGCCTAAGGCTTCTGAAATATCTATTAATAAGCCAAGGCTAACGCATCTTTTGGCTGTTTCTTGGCCTCCGGAAATTACGGCATCTCCTTACGGGGTTACTGCTTGGGTTGTGTATAACGGTAATATGGATTATTTACGTTGCCCAGATAAATTATCTTGGAATGGTGCACATACTTGCAAAGAGGCAGAAAAGAAAAAATAAATTTATTTTGAATTATTAATAAATATATTTGTGCTATAATTTATTCGTATGAGTACACAATTTAGACACTATGCCAAAGAGTTATTAAACATTGCCCTGCCGATTATTATGGGAAACCTTGGGTTTATTTTAATCAGTGCAGGAGATGTTTTGATAGCAGGACATCATTCGACGGATACCCTTGCGGCAATTAGCATTGCAACAGCTATTACAAACTGTATTCAAACTTTTGGGATCGGTTTGATTTCAAGTGTTTCACCTTTACTTTCAAATTTTAGAGGTGAAAAAAAGTCAGCTAAAAAATATTTCTATCCGACAATAAGATTTGCGATGCTTTTAGCTGTAATTGTTATGTTTGCAGTATTAGCGTTTATTCCGGCAATTGATTATTTGCATTTTGATGCAAAATTAGTTCCGATGATTAAGCAATATATGTTTGTAACTGCTTTTGCAACGTTTGGAGCTTATTTGCATGCGGCATTAAAAGAGTTTTTACAGGCATTTGAAGTTGTTGTGTTCCCGAACTTAGTTACTGCAATTGCGGTGTTTTTGAATATAGCTGTGAATATCCTTTTAGTATTCGGCTGGGGAATAATCCCGTCATTAGGAGCTTTAGGACTTGCGATTGCTAGTTTTGTTGTAAGGTATTTTATGGGTTTTGCGTTGTTGATTTATTGTTTTAGAATGATGAATTTTAACGACTACAAAGATTTTGGGTATTACAAGAATTTAATAAAAATAGGGATTCCGATTTCTTGTGCCATTCTTGTTGAATTTATTGCATTTAATAGCATTGCAATTATTATGGGGAGAGTTTCCGGTGTATATGCGGCAGCTCAAAACTTAGTGTGCACATTGACAACAATTTCATTTATGGTTCCATTGGCTATTTCTAATGCTATTGCTGTCAAGGTTGGTTTTGCAAATGGTGCAGAAAATATAAAAGATTTGAAACGTTATTCATTTGTAGGTATTGTAATGTGCGTAGGTTTTATGCTATGTAGCGCGTGTGTTTTTGCAACATTCCCTCATTTCCTTGTAAGATTATTTACGCAAGACAATATGTTAGTTAAGATTTCAGTACCAATTCTTTATGTGTTGGCTGTGTTTCAGGTTTTTGATGGATTACAGGTTGCACTTGCCGGTATATTCAAGGGGATGAAAAGAACTGGTATCGTTCTTTTATCAAATTTTATTGCTTATTGGCTAATTGCTTTGCCGTTAGGTTATACTCTTGCGTTTAAATACCAGTTGAATATTAGAGGTTTTTGGTTTGGGCTAGTTGCTGCAGCTATGATGCTTTGCTCAATTATGTTGACAATGTTATTTAAAAGCATTAAAAAACTTGAAAATTGTTAATTTGTGAATGTTTATGATACTATAATTGTACAAATTGGAGGAATTATGCACGAAGAAGAAAGAACATTTGTGGCTATTAAGCCTGACGGAGTAAAAAGAGGTTTTATTGGTGAAATTATTAGCCGTTTTGAAAAGAAAGGTTATAAGTTAATCGGTATGAAAATGCTTCAAGTGACCGAAGAAATTGCTGCAAAACATTATGCAGAACACGTTGGTAAACCTTTTTATCCAAATCTTGTAAAATATATTACAAGTGGTCCTATAGTTGCAATGGTATTCCAAGGTTATCAAGCTGTTCAAGGTATTCGTCACGTATTAGGTTGTACAGATCCTTGCGAAGCTGACGTTGGTTCTATAAGAGCTGATTATGCTCAATTGAAAGCATATAACACTGTTCACGGTTCAGATAGCCTTGAAAGTGCTGAAAGAGAAATTAATATCTACTTTAAGCCGGAAGAACTTTGTCCGAATTACAAAAATATGATGGAATTAATCACAGAAAGTGTAGATGAAGATTAATGCGAGATAATGCTCACGAAAATTTTTCTTATGAATTAGTTCATGAATGCAAACAAACAGGCGCAAGAGCCGGAATTTTGAATACTCCGCACGGATCTGTTCTTACACCGATTTTTATGCCTGTTGGAACTAATTCTGCTGTTAAGACACTTACCGCAGATCAAATTGTTGATACTGGCGCTCAAATTATGTTATCAAATTCTTATCATTTGTATTTGAGAGCAGGTACAAAATTAATTAAACAATTTGGCGGAATTCATGACTGGATGAATTGGCATAAACCTGTGTTAACTGATTCAGGTGGATTTCAAGTGTTTTCGCTTTCACATTTGAATAAAATTGGTGAAGATGGCGTTGAATTTCGTGATCCTAAAGATGGGAAAAAACATTTTATTAACCCTGAAGTTTCTATGGAAATTCAGCAGGATATTGGTGCGGACATAATTATGGCATTTGACCAATGTGCACCGTTTCCTTGTGACTATGATACGGCTAAAAAGGCAATGGAGCGTACTCATAGATGGCTAGAAAGATGTTTTAAAGCTAAAACAAATCCTCGCCAAGCATTATTTCCGATTGTTCAGGGAGCTTTTTATGATGATTTGCGCAGAGAAAGTGCGTCTGTAATTTCTTCTTATGATGCAGTAGGTTATGCTATAGGTGGTTTGAGTGTCGGTGAAACAAAAGATATAATGAATCATTTTGTCGAATTCACAGCACCGTTGTTGCCTAATAATAAACCGAGATACCTTATGGGGGTTGGAACTCCTGAGGATTTGTTAGACGGAATTAAACGTGGTATTGATATGTTTGATTGCGTTCTTCCTACAAGAAATGCTCGCCACGGTTCATTCTTTACTTGGGAAGGTAAATCTAATATTAAAACTCAAAAATATTATGATGATGACAGACCTTTAGTTGAGGGTTGCGATTGTTATGCTTGTAAAAATCATTCAAGAGCATACATCAGACATTTGTGGAGATGTGGTGAAAGTACTGCCTCAACTTTATTATCAATTCATAATATAAAATTCCTCGTAGATTTTTCTCAAAAATGTCGCCAAGCAATCCTAGAAGACAGATTTGGTGATTTTTATAAAGAACATTATGAAAGATTAATCCGATAGTGTAAAGTTTTGTAAAAACGAGTTTAAAAAGGCTGAAATGCAGGCATAATGCCTCATAGTATAGTATAGTATAGCTGACGACGTGTAAATTCTTATAAATGACTTTCGTTTATATAAATACAGGGGATTAAATAAACGAAAGGGAAAAATTATGGTATCTTTAGGACGCCTTGTTTTTAGGGCTACAGGAGTTATGTCTAAAAAAGGAATTGTTAAAAACTGCAAAAAAGTTGGGCAAAGAGTCGCTGAGCGAATGCAAGAAACAGGTGGTAGAATTGAAAATAAAGAAATCCAGCAAATTTTATCTGACACTATAGGTAAAAAAGCAGCTTCAAAAATAAAAATTACAGGTAATAAAGAAAGTTTTATAGAAGCTTGTCGCAAAAATTTGGAAGTACCGGATACTGTAGCTGAATATTTATACGCTAATTCTCTATCAGCAGCAATTCCTGCTAGAGGAAATGGGGCTTTAGTAAATTTAAGATTGTCAGAATTGCCAAATAAACAAATTGCGAATTTGGCTTCGCATGAATTAGAACATTATTCATTTAGTTCTAATGCAAAATTGACAAGATTAATAAATAAAACATCTTTTGGGAAAAAATATATTGACAAAATGATGAAGAAAGCTCCGGAAGTAAATGAAAAAAGTTTTGTATTACAAACGAAGTTAATTTCTGAGATAGGAAATTTGGGGCGTTCGGCAACAGGATTTACAAAAGGTACTTCTAGTATTTCTACTTTGCTTAAAAAATCTGGGTG
>USOK01000063.1 GCA_900556295.1 uncultured bacterium
ATTTTTGCGGAGAGGTAATGGATATTGACGGTTTTTGTGGGGGATTTAACCTACAGAACTGTTGGTCTACAGGTTATTTGTCTGCTCAGGGGATTATTTCTGCCCAGCTTTAGCCATCATTTCTTTTTTCAAATCTTCTTTTACTTGGAAGCCTTGATTTTCTTTATCAAGTTTTCTCATTGCAATCATAAGAGCTGGAGCAAGAATACCTAGTGCTCCTATGCATGCACCAATATTCAAAAGAATAGAGCCTCTTTTTACTTTTTTTACGTTTTTCAAGAATGCTTCAAGTGTTTTGTCCTTTGCGTCTGTTGCTTTGTATGCTTCAAATTTCTTGCTTAACTTTTGTAATTTGCTTGCAACACCTTGGAATTCGTCATAATCAATAAACTGTCTATAGTCAACGTTATCGGCTTGTGTTGCGTTTTTAAGTGTAGGCAAAATGTCTGATTTTTTAGCCATTTGAACAACAAAATCGTCAGGGTTGTTGTGAATGAAGTCAAGCATGCTATCATAAGATTCTAGCTTCAAAACCTTGTTCGTGCTTTTTGCTAAAGTTCCGTCTTTGAAAGCTTTTTCAAGTTCTTTGCTTTCAATTACTCTAGCATCTAAGTCAATAGAAACAGGTTTCGTATTATTTTTTTCAGCCCTGTTTTCCAAGAATTTTTGGATTGGTTTACTCGCAAAATACATAAAAGCCCAAAAAGAACCTTCCTTGATAGCGTAACCGATAAGTTCCTGTTTGTTTCTTGATTCTGCAAGTCTTTCTCCTGTAATTGAACCGTCCAAAATCATAAGGTTTTTAACCGGATTGTACATAAATTCTGAAATTCCGCCGGTGAAAGCAGGCTGTTTATTGCTTTTTTGTACACCTTGGAATGCAGTTTTGTTTACCGGTTTTGTGTACAAGAATTTGTCCTTGTTGTTTTGATTTTCAAGTTGCATTTCTGCAAGGATTTCTTTTTGTGCTGCTTTTTTAGTTTGATTGTGTCTGTATTTTGTCAAACCGGTGTATGTAAGGATAGTTAATGCAGTTGATACAACGAATTTGCTAACTGCAAGGTTTTTGCTGAAATTAGGGTTTTTCGCTGCATTTTTAATGCTCTCTTTGATAGAAGAATCTGCGTATTTAATTGTTTTGTCAATAAGTTTATTTCTCTTTTTAGAGAAGTTTCTTACATCAAAGTTTGGATCAATCTTTAATGCTTTATATAAAGTTAAATCTATAATCTTTTTATATGCCGGAATTCCAAAAAGCCAAATAGCTTGCGTTCCGAATTCATCTAAAAATCTGTCTTTGCCTTCAAGTTCGTCCCCTGTAATATACGAACCGGCTGTAAGTCCGATGCTGTTAGCTATGTCTTTAATAGCCATAGGAACAAGTGAATTATTATTTCCTAATGTTGAATATATACTGCTTGCAGTAACTGCGGGTATCATTTTTTCCTTTCCGGGGCATGAAAATGCTCCTCAATAATCAAGTACTATAGTCCCCAAATTAAGTTCATTAATTTGACGATTGGGGCATTCGCCTTTATTATTGAGTTTCGTCGGATATTTTTATGCATTCTTCTACCTTTCACTTTTTCTATAAGTACAATCAATATGAATTTTTGCTTAAATTTCGGGGTTTATTTACGATTATTAACAAAAAAAATGACCTTTCGGGGGAAAGGTCTTGTTAATGAAAAAATCTTTTTCACGTCAAAAAGTGAGCGTGCTCTATAACAAGCCTTTCATAATTCTCACAATTCGTCGTAATTGGTTCATAATAATCATACTTTTATGATACACTAAAAAATTTTTTTGTAAAGATGTAAATTTTTCTTAAAAAAGTGGTAAAAAATTCGATTTTTGAGTTTTCGTCAAAAGTATGAAAATTCAAAATAATAACAATTTATCTTTTAATGGTATAAAAATTTCTAGCGCAAAGTTTGAAGATGTTAGAGAAGTAGCATTTGATTTAGCTAGAGCAGGTTTTTCAAATCTTGGTCATCAGACTATTTATTGTAATAATAGCTTCTCTGATAAGATGAAAGTTGCCCGACAGATAAGAAAACAAAGCAGTTTTTTCGATAGAGAATTTGGCGCTGTTATTTTTCCTTGGAGTAACGAAGCTTATATCATGGCAGATCCATGCTATGAACAACTAATGTTTCCCATGATAAAACAGTATGACAAAGATGCCGTTTTAAATATTTTGATATAATTTAAAACATCAGCTAAATTGCTTTTTTTAGCTGATGTTTTATAGAAATATTATATTAAATTTTTTATTTTCTCTTTGTAAGCTTGATGTTCTTTTATTTGTTTTTCTAATTCGTCTGGAAGAACAGTGTTTTTAGCTGTTTCTGGTTGCAAGCTTTTTTTTAGAATTTCCGTCTCTTTATTTCGCAAATCTTTTGAGCCAGCAGTTATATCCCGAGTGTGGTATATAAATGCAAGTTTTACTGCATTTTCAGTTGGAGAACCGAGTTCGTTTTGTTTGTTTTGGATTTTATAACTTAACCAGTCTTTAGAAAGGTCTTTTACACTTGTAAATTGACCATGATCTTCTAGACGTTTGTCGACTTGTGTTTCCAGAATCTTTTTTACATACTCTTTTTGACTTTTAAATTTACAAGGAATGACTATTTCAGATCCGATAACTTCTTCAGGGTCTCGTTTTTCGTATTTCTTGAATAAATCTGCAACAGCTTGAAGATGCCCCAATTCAATATCAAGAAATAATTCCCAAGTTTTCTTGATGCGTTCGTCAACTTCGTCTTCAATACAAGTATAATAATTGCAAACTTCTGTGAATTCGTGAATAAGTAGTTTTTCCCACATAGATTCTGTCGGATCAATAAGAGATTCGTACATTGTTACGTGTTCTTCTTCTACATCTTTGATTTCAGCGTAAGTTTCTCTTAAAACAGGATTACCATACATGAAGCCGTGTTCGGCGTAATAGTTATGCGTTTGTTGCTCGCCTGATAAAAGGGTTAGTATGTTAACTTTTGTCTGCGGGTGAGCGGTATTTTTATCATAGTGCTTTCGAATTCGAAGTCCGTTGTTATTGTGATGGTATTGTGTAGGTCGTCCAATTACGACATCTGTTTTGCATTGTACAATATCGTTTGGTTTTATACCTTCTGTCATGTATGCAAATTGACTGTATCTATACAAGTGGTCAAAATCTTCAAGCAGACCGAAATCAAAGGTTTCTTTGACATATTCGTCCGGCTCATTTTGAGCAAGCCATGCTGTTAAATCAACCGCCACTTGTTCATAGCCTAGTGTTGTTTCCAGTACAGATTGATCTGCCGGTCCAAGCCAATTTGCGGTTGCTTGCTGTGAATCTTCAATCCTGCTTATTTCGGCAAGTAGTTGTTTTTCATTATTGTTAGGCATAAATCGGTTAAATTGGTGTTTAAAGCCCCAAGCTTCGATTTCAATACCATTCATAAGAATTTGTCGAGTTCTTGTATAGCAGTCAACATCAGTCTTGTTGTAAGGTTTTCCGACAATTTGATGCCAATTTTTAATTTGTTTTTCAATATTGATGCCTTTTTCTTTTAGTGGATTAAAACTCATATTTATCTCCTATTCTGTGAAATTTTCACATGGGAGAAGATACGATACAATAAAATGTTTTTTATTGTACAAATAGGTAATACAGATAACCTATTAAATGCATATTAAATAATAGGAACATTCTCGATTCGAATTCAAGACACTAAGATTTTGCAAAAAAAATGACCCATCGGTCACTTCTATTATCTTATTAAAAATACCCCCAAGCGAATTCGAATCGCTGTCTACACCGTGAAAGGGTGTTGTCCTAGGCCTCTAGACGATGGGGGCTTGGTTCTTTCGACAAAATCTATCTTACATGAAACATTTTTAAATGTCAACCATTCTTTTTAAATTTTTTTTAGAAAGTTTTTAACTTCTGTTTTTTTGTCATACATTGTTTGTATTTATAACTTGTTACACTTGAAAGTTTTTTGTTTTTTATGTAAAATATATATCATAGAAGAGAGATAGGAGTAAAATAAATGTTCGAACGTTTTACGGAAAAAGCTATAAAAGTTATTATGCTTGCTCAGGAAGAGGCTCGCAGACTTGGACATAACTTTGTCGGAACCGAACAGGTCCTTTTGGGGCTTATCGGAGAAGGTACTGGAGTCGCTGCGAAAACTCTTAAATCTATGGGAGTTACCCTAAAAGATGCCAGAGCAGAAGTAGAAAAAATTATTGGTAGAGGTTCAGGCTTTGTTGCAGTGGAAATTCCTTTCACACCAAGAGCTAAAAGAGTTTTGGAGCTTTCTTGGGACGAAGCAAGACAGTTAGGTCATAATTATATAGGTACTGAACACCTTCTTCTGGGTTTAATCCGAGAAGGAGAAGGGGTTGCTGCTAGAGTTTTGGAAAATTTAGGCGTTGATTTAAACAAAGTTAGAAGTAATGTTGTTAAAATGCTTGGAGAATCTAAGCCTCAAACTGTTTCTTCAGGTACATCAAGTTCTTCATCTACAACTGGTGGAAAAACCAAAACTCCAAGCCTTGATGAGTTTGGACGTGATTTAACTCTCGCAGCACAGGAACTCAGATTGGATCCTGTTGTTGGTAGAGAAAAAGAAATTGAACGTGTTATTCAAATCCTTGCACGTCGTACAAAAAACAACCCTGTTCTGATTGGTGAACCGGGGGTTGGTAAGACAGCTATTGCAGAGGGCTTGGCGATTAGAATTGTTAATGCAGAAGTTCCTGATATTTTGGACGGCAAAAAAGTTATCCAGCTTGACATGGGACTTTTGGTTGCAGGTACAAAATACCGTGGTGAATTCGAAGAACGTCTTAAAAAAATCATGGACGAAATTCGTCAAGCAGGAAACATTATTCTTGTAATTGATGAGATGCACACTCTTATCGGGGCAGGTGCAGCAGAAGGTGCAATTGACGCGGCAAACATCTTGAAACCGGCTTTGTCACGTGGCGAAATTCAGGTTATTGGTGCAACAACACTTGATGAATACAGAAAATACGTTGAGAAAGACTCTGCTTTAGAACGTCGTTTTCAACCTGTAATTGTTGACGAACCTACAGAAGATGAATCAATTGAAATTATCAAGGGTTTGAAACCGAAATACGAAGAACACCATAAATTGATTATTTCTGATGAAGCGATTGTTGCTGCGGTAAAATTGTCTAACAAATATATTACTGACAGATTTTTACCGGACAAGGCGATTGACGTAATTGATGAAGCTTCTTCAAAAGTTCGTTTGAAGGTATCAAATTTGTCGCCGGAAGGCAAAGAGCTTGAAAAAGAGTTGCGTTCAATTATTAAAGAAAAAGAAGATGCAATTAGAAATCAAGAATTTGAAAAAGCTTCTCAATTGAGAGACGATGAAGCTGATATGAAAGATAGAATTCGTGAAATGGCTCAAAAATACAGAGAAGAACACGAAGCAAACAAACCGACAGTTACTGCTGAAAATGTTGCAGAAGTAATCGGGACTATGACCGGTATCCCTGTAACTAAGTTGACAGAAGGTGAAAGCGAAAGACTTCTTAAGCTTGAACAAACGCTTCATGAAAGAGTTATAGGGCAAAACGACGCGGTTGTCGCTATTTCTAAGGCAATTAGACGTGCAAGAGTAGGTTTGAAAAGTCCGAACAGACCTATCGGAAGTTTCATCTTCTGTGGTCCTACCGGTGTTGGTAAAACTGAACTTGCAAAAGCTTTGGCAGAAGCTGTATTTGGCTCTGAAGATAACATGATAAGAGTTGATATGTCAGAATTTATGGAAAAACATTCAACTGCAAAACTTATCGGTTCTCCTCCGGGATACGTTGGTTATGATGACGGCGGACATTTGACAGAACTAGTTCGCAAAAAACCTTACAGTGTAATCTTATTCGACGAAATCGAAAAAGCACACCCAGATGTATTCAACATCATGTTGCAAATTTTGGATGATGGTCGTTTGACAGATGCAAAAGGTCGTCACGTAAACTTCAAAAATACAATTATCATTATGACATCAAACGTTGGTGCAAGTATGATTACAACAACATCTAAACTTGGTTTCTCAACAAGCGATGATGAGTCAAAAGACAAATACGAAAAACTTAAAGAAACTGTTTCAGAAGAAATGAAGAAGGCATTCAGACCAGAATTCTTGAACCGTATTGATGAAACAATCGTATTTGCTCACTTGAAACAAGAAGAAATTAGACAAATTGTTGATTTAATGCTGAAAGATTTGTTTAAACGTTTGGCCGAAAGAGAGTTATCTGTTGAGGTTACCGATGAGGTAAAAGATCATTTAGCTAAAAACGGTTACTCAGAAGCTTATGGTGCAAGACCATTGAGGAGATTAATCCAACGCAAGATTGAGGACATGCTAGCAGAAGAAATTCTTTCAGGCAAATATTCACCTGGTGATACAATTATAATTAAGCTTGTTGATGATAAAATCGCTTTTGATAAGAAATCAAAACGAACAAAGAAAGAACAATCGGCTGAAAAAGCAGAAACAGCCCAATAGATATAAGCATCCACTCTTTATAGAGTGGATGCTTTTTTAATTGTATATTGTTGAAAAAATTAAAACAAACATGGTAAGTTAGATTAGCGATTTTGTAAGAAAATAGCAAATATGAAAAAATTAAGGATTTCTGGGCGGGTGGAAATATTCATTAATCCATCGGACGCTGGTGTCAAGCTTTTTGCTAACCTTTTTATTATATTTTATTTTTATTAAACCAGTTAATAAATCTATCCAAAAATCCTTCATCTTCTTGAACGTTAGTATTTTTAAGTTTTTCTAGTTTGTGTTGAATTTTTGAGTATTCAGGACTGCCCTTCCCGATTTCTAAGAATTTTTCATAACATTCAATAGCATTTTGTTTGTTCCTTAGTTTGTCATAAGCTTCGCCTAGTTTTTTTACAGTTAATGCGTTCCGTTTGTCTAAATGGTAAAGTTTTAACAAATATTCAGCCTGCATTCTGTAATCACCAATGCTTTCTCTGAATTCTGCAAGTTTTTCTAATGATTTTTTATCGTTTTCATCAAGCTTAGATATTCTCTCATAAAATTCCATAGCATGGTTTTTGTCATTTGATTCTTCTAACAACATTGCAAGTGTGTTTAGTAATTCTAAGTCATCATTCTTTAATTGATATGCGTTCAAATATTCGTTTATTGCAATATCTTTGTTGCCTCTGACAAGATTGTATTTGCCCCAGTTGATATGTGCGTTATAATCGTCATTTTTTTCTTCAAAAATAAGTGCACGCATTTGATACGTCAACGGAGAATTTTTCTCCAACTCATCAAATTTGTTTACGCATTCAAGAGCTTTGTCATACTCGCCATTCATATAGTAATACTGTGCTTTCAATGAATGGAATTGTGCAATATGCCCATACTGATCATCCATTTGTTGAAGTTTTTCTATTGCTTCATCTTTTTTGCCCATATCAAGTAGGCATTTTACTTTTGTAAGTTCATCAGATGTAATATCAATAGCCTTTTCGGGATTGCCATTCTTTAGGTATAGATCAGAAAGTTTTTCTTTTATATTAATTGTATCAAAACCTGATTTTCTAGCTCTTTCAAGAACCTCAATTGCACTAGGTATTGCATCTTCTTTAAGATATAAATTAGACAATCTTATATAGACTTCTTCGTGTGTATCTTCATGGTCAATAACTTTTAAGTATTCATCAATCGCTTTAACGTTATTCCCTGTTTGTTCGTATAAAGTTCCGAGAACAAATCTTGCAGAAAGCATATCTTTATCTTCCTGTGCAGAATTTACAGCTTTTTTGTAATCATTGATAGCGTGTTCAAGCTGATGTTCTACAGAGTGCAGGTTACCTCTATATACGTAATATTTATATCTGTCAGTTGTAACATAAATGTCCATTAATTGCTCATAGGCAAGAACATTTGTTGCATCAAATTCTAATATTTTTGTGTAAAAATCAGCGGCTTCTTCTTTATTATCAAGAAGCATTGAAAGGTGTCCCAAACGTTCTAAGATGCTTAAATCTTTTGGATTTTTTTCGTGAAGTTTTTTGTATTCTTCGTAAGCTTGTGTATATTGTTCGTTTTCTTCGTATTGTTCTGCTGTTTGTAAACTCATTTGGAACTCCTTAAATTTCTTTGTTTACTTAATTATATATAAAAAATAGGATTATAAATAATCTTATCGGCTAATTAAATTTGTTTTGTGCTTTTTGAATGTCGTTTTTGAGATAAAATTCTATAGCCTCATCTGCTCGTTTTAATATTTCCTTCAACTCTTCAAGCTGTTCTTT
>USOK01000064.1 GCA_900556295.1 uncultured bacterium
ATTAGCTATTCTTTGAGTTTCAGCTTCAATTCTTTGAGCTCTTAATTGTTCTGCAACTTTCTTTTTATTCGCTTTTTCGATACACGAGTTAATTTTTCTAGATATTTTACAGTCCAAATTTTGAAGAGAATTTTTTACAGTTGTTCCAACTTCTTTAGTATCCCAATAAGCACTATGACCACCCAAGTCGTCTTTTCCAACACCTTCTCTTGCTTCATGATACTTCGTATATTTTACTTCTGGCTTGTCCAAATATTTTTCCAACTTTTTAGGTTCAACACCCTTTTGGTAAGATGTATGCTTTATTACATATTGTTTTCCATTTGGAAATACGTCTTTTATTGCATCTAATACATTTGCATTGGTATCGCCACCAGCTTTACCCAAGCAACGTAACTTGAAAATATATTTATTTATTCCACCCAATAATTTTTTTCTGCCAATTTCAACATCACAATCATATTTTTCTGTAAAATTTTTAACTGCTGAGTTACTTTCAAATCTATCCAAAATATTGCGAACAATACTTGGGCATTCATCCATTAACTTTTTATCAACCTTAACTCCCTCAAGAGAACCAAAGCTCACAGAGTTCATATTTTGCATACCTAAACTATTACATTCCATAATAAAACCTTTCAAAATCTCTACACACACAACCAATAAATGTAATCAAGCTTAAAAATTGTCTTTCAAGCAGACTTTCTTTACAATTCTTAATCATGTTTTATTTTACTAAGCAATATTGTAAAATTTCCAAAATGCTGTATAATGTAAACATGAAAAATAAGGTAACATGTATAATTTTCGGTATATTAATCGTCATACTGGCAGGTTGTTTCTGGGTTTATAATTCAAAACAAGCAACTATTGCAGAACAAAATATTTGTATGGATGATGAACTTATAGCTGATTTGATTGTAAAAAATATTAATCCTTTCTCTAAAATTAAATTCATAAAAAAAAGAAATACAGATTGCAAAGTTTTGCTGATTACCAATAAGGAAGAAGCAGAAAAATCTCAAAAAGCAGATTTTTGTCCTGTTGTAGATGCATCTACCGCTTCGCTGACTATGCTTATTTATATGTATGTTGATGAAATGTACGACAGAGAATCTGCCGCAAAAGAGCTTAAAAATATGCTTCCGCTGATGCTCCCTTATGAATATTGCCCTCAATTTTACCCAAATATAGAAACCTTGATTAAAATTAAAAAGCGCTTAGGGTTGTTTTAATTACAAATTTTCCTATTAAACTCGCTATTTTCTTTACATTCCGAAAAAAACTCTCGACATTAAGTTTTGTTTAGTGTATTATGAGCTTACTTGCGAATATAAATAGAATTATTAATAATAAAAGGAGATATAAAAATGCAGGTTATATTGAAAAAAGATGTTCAAAACCTAGGTGAAGCAGGCGATATCATTACTGTAAAAGACGGATACGCTAGAAACTTTTTGCTTCCACAATCAGTTGCTGAAGTTGCTACAAAAGGCGCTTTGGAAAACAGAGAAAAGAATTTAGCTAGAATTAAAGCTAAACAAGAAAAATTGCACGCAGAAGCTCTTGAAACAGCTAAGAAAATTGAAGAATTTGCTAAACTTGAACTTTCTGCTAAAGCTGGAGAATCTGGTAAGTTATTCGGAACAATTACTACTAAAAAATTGACTGAAGAATTATTGGCTAAATCTGGCATCGAAATTGATAGAAAGAACGTTTCTTTGAATGCTCCTATCAACAAAATTGGCGAATACACTATGCTAATCAAATTGACTTCTAAAGTTAAATGCGAATTGGCTGTTGTAGTTACAGCTTCAGAAGTTCTTAAAGAAGCTGTTGAAGAAACTACAGAAGAAGTAGCAGAATAGGTATTATGAAAATTTAAGAACGAAGACATTATTTTTCATTCTTTTTGAAAAATGTGCCTTCGTTTTTTTATAAAGAGAGGTTTATGGCTTTTAAATTAGCAGTTACAGGGAAAAGCGGAAGCGGGAAAACAACCGTTGTTAAAGGTTTTTTGAGAGTTTTTCAGGAATATTTTCCTGAAAAATCAATTCTTTTGTTTGATAACGACTTAACAAGCGAACTCGGCCATAGTTTTGGACTTGATATTAGAAACACAATTTATGGCATACGTAGCGGAAAACACGAATACAAAACAGGAATTCCTGAAGGTATGTCTAAACAAGAATACGTTGAATGGGCAATGGAAGATATCGTTGTTTCACTAGACGAAAATGTTGATATCATAGTTTCTTGGTTCGTTGGCTCAAAAGACTGTCGATGCCCGATTACAGGTCAAATTAATGATGCAGTTTTAAAACTTATTGATCGATATGATATCGTAATCTTTGACTGTGAATTTGATTTAAAATACCTAAACCAACTCGTAGACACAGATATCGACACAACAATAATCGTTGCAAATCCAACTGATGAAAGTGCACATCTAGCAAAACGTATTGAAGAATTCAGTGCAAAATATGCTGCCGGCAACCAACTAGGAGTTGTAATTAACAAAGCTGACGGCTCTAACCTAAATTCATTATATGAGTTTTTGAAACGTTATGACCTTGATGTACTTGGAGTAATTCCACTTGATGAAGAATTAAAAACTCATTCAATGGATAGAGAATCAACTGCTGTGCAAGATGCAATTAAACAGTTTTATTTTAGGTTAAATCTGCCTCAAGTAAGGGAGTAAAATGACAATAATATTAGACGGTAAAAAGTTAAGAGATAAAATTTTTGAAAGCTTGAAGGCGGAACTTGATAAAATGTCTGAAAAGCCTACCCTTGCCGTAATTCTGGTTGGAGAAAATCCTGCAAGCCAAATTTATGTTCGTAACAAGAAAAAAACTGCTGAAAAACTCGGCATAAATTCTCTTTCTATAGAATATCCAGCTGATATCAGCGAAAATGAACTTCTTTCGAAAATACAAGAACTTAATAACGACAAAAACATTACTGCAATTTTGGTTCAACTACCTTTGCCTGAGCATATAAACAAAAACAAAATAATTGACGCAATTTTACCGCAAAAAGATGTAGATGGCTTAACTCCATACAATCTTGGGAAACTTTTTTCAGGCGAAGAGCCTTATGTATATCCTTGTACTCCAAAAGGAATTTTGTTACTTTTGGACGAATACAATATTGAACTTGATGGGAAAAATGTTGTCGTTGTTGGACGTTCAAATTTGGTCGGAAAACCTGTTGCGCAAATGCTTTTGAAACGCAATGCGACTGTCACAATGTGCCACAGCCACACAAAAAATCTTTCCGAAATAACAAAAACTGCTGATATTGTGGTTTCAGCAGTGGGAAAAAATGTTATAGGGGAAAAAATGTTAAAATCTAATTGTGTTGTTATTGATGTGGGAATTTTTCGAGATGAGAACGGGAAACTAAGCGGTGATGTTGATTTTGAAAATGTTTCTAAAATTTCCGCATATATTTCTCCGGTTCCGGGCGGTGTAGGCCCAATGACTATTGCTTCTTTGATGCTTAATACTGTAGAATTGGCTAAGAAATAAGTTCATTATTTCGTTTATAATTTGCTGACAAGAATGTAACAAATTACAGAGTCAAATTGCCACAATAGCAGCAACAACTTGTTTATAAAACTTGTAACCAAAACAGTCATTATTTGACAATTTGCAAATTTAACTATTTTTGGATTAAACTTACAAGTTATTAGTGAATTGAATGTGTAGCAGGCTTTTACACGAAAAGTTCTTGTGCCGACATTTACTATCCACCGATTAGGTTCAATGTGCAAGAAGACTTAATATTGCTATTTACAAGGTTCTTCAAGCTTGAAATTTCGTTTTCCATCAAACTAATCTGTGAATCTAGTGAATCCTGTCGTGTTTCGAGATACGACTCTTCCTGCTGTAACTGGATATACATCGGATCATCGTCAGTATCAATCTCCATATCTTCAAGATCTTGTGCTCTGTAGCCCATTTGTTTAGTAACGTAATTTACTCTGCTCATTACCAATGTTTGTTCAAATTGCAGTTGGCTTTTCTGCAATGTAAATAAATTTTTCTGTGCATCCAATGCTAAAAAAGTCATCTCATCTCTCCTTATGCTTTTATTTATCTCTCTTGCTTATATAAAGTATTTTGAAAACCTCCAATTTCACAACTCGTCTTTTTCGTTACAAAAGTTAACAAGATAAATTTAAACAAATTATACGGTAGAGACACTTACGTTTCACACTAGCTTTTATATTTATAAAAATGAAGTTGGGCAAGTATGCCCAACCTACATTCTATCAAACAAAAGAAAGTTGTCGGAATATCATCTAAAGTTGCGGTAGGTCGGCATTGCAATGCCGACATTATAATTTAATTAATAAAAAGAACGACATTTCTGCCGTTCTTTTTTGAAATATTGTTTTTGCGAAACTCGCAAGTTGATTAACGTTTTGAGAATTGGAAACGTTTTCTCGCACGTTTGCGACCGTATTTTTTACGTTCTTTAACACGTGGGTCACGAGTTAGCAAACCTTCCAAACGCAATACGTTTTTGTATTCTTCGTTTGCTTTAACCAAAGCTCTTGAAATACCATGTCTAATAGCGCCACATTGAGCAACGATTCCGCCGCCTACTGCTTTTACTCTTACATCGTATTTTTCTTGGTTATCTGTCAAAACTAATGGTCTGTATACTAACATTTCGATAGCAGGTCTGTTACCGATGTAGTTTTTCAAAGTTTTTCCGTTTACGAAAATTCTGCCTTTACCTTTTACAAGTTTTACAACTGCAATAGATGTCTTTCTACGGCCTGTAGCCATAATTTCTTTATCTGCCATAACTATTTAGCCTCCTTTTCCAACACGATAGGTTTTTGAGCTGCGTGTGGATGTTCAGGTCCGTTGTATACTTTCAATTTTGTAAATTGAGTATCACCCAATGTATTGTGTTGAAGCATACCTTTAACAGCTTTTTCAATCAAAAGTCTTGCATCTTTTTCACGTAATTCTTTTACGCTTGCTGATTTCAAACCACCCGGGAAACCTGTGTGGTGGTAATAAATTTTATCAGTTTCTTTTTTACCTGAAACCAAAACTTTGTCAGCATTGATTACGATAACGAAATCACCTGTATCAACGTTTGGAGTGTATTCAGGTTTATTTTTTCCTCTTAAAATATTTGCTACTCTGGTTGCCAATCTACCAAGGATTTCACCCTCAGCATCAATTACATACCATTTTCTTTCAACTTCTAGAGGTTTTGCTGAATATGTTTTCATGCTTTATCTCCGTTTATTTTTACCTTAATAAGGTTAATTGTATTCTACTTTCATTAGTGTCAATCCATACGGACTGACAGTTTGTCCTGCTTTCCGTCTATCACAAGCCATCAATACTTGCTCCATATGTTCAGCAGGAAGATTATGCCCTTCAATTTCTAGAAGGGTGCCGACAATAGTTCTTACCATATTATAAAGGAATCTATTTCCTACAATATCAATAATCACCTTATCGCCATCTCTTTGACAAGTGGCTTTTTCTATAAAACAAATCTTGCTTGGGTTTAGCGTTCCGGAGCTTTTGAAACTTGAGAAATCATGTTCACCTTTGATAAAATCAAGAGCCTTTTGCATTTTTTCAATGTTAATCGGATATTTAACTCGCATCAAATCTCCGTCAAACGCATTTTTACATTTTCTGTTAATAAAAACAAATCTGTAAAATCGGCGTTTGGCAGATTTTTGTGCGTGAAAATTATCATCAACTTCTTTCAAATCACTGACTGAAATGTCCGGTGGCAATATCTCATTCAATTGATAAACAAACTTTGAAGCAACAATAGATTTGTCTGAGTCAAAATGAACAACTTGCCCTTTGGAATTTACACCTTTGTCAGTTCTTCCGGAAAAGATAGTTTTAATTTGTCGGTCTTTATTTTCGGTATCACCGAATATCAATGTACTGATTGCTTTTTCAAGTTCACCCTGTATAGTTGGAGTTTGAATTTCCACACCATTCTCAAATTGTATCTGACTTCCGGCGTAATTCTTTCCTATATACTGAACTTGAAGCGCATAACGCATTAGCTTACACCAATTGGATTAAAGCCATTTCAGAAGCGTCACCGCGTCTTGGAGGTAATCTGAATATTCTTGTGTAACCACCTTTGCGGTCAGAATATTTTTTACCAATAATTACGAAAAGTTTTCTCAAAACTGTTTCGTCAGCAAGTTTTTTGTCTGCTTGAGGAGCATCAAAAACTTCGCCTGAAACTAAATCCATAAATTTGCCAGTTTCTTTGTCAAAAATGAATTTAGCAGCTTGACGACGAGCGTGAAGATCGCCTCTTTTTGCAAGTGTGATAATTTCTTCAGCATATGGTTGCAAAGCTTTTGCTCTTGCCATAGTTGTTTTGATTTCACCATGTACAAAAAGTTCAGTCGCCAATGAACGCAACAAAGCATCTCTTTGATCCTTTGCCTTTCCTAGCGTATTTTTCTTAGTTTGGTGTCTCATTTTAGTTTTCCTTTATATTTTTTTCTTATATTGTTTTTTATTAAGATGTTAAGTCTTTAAGACGTTAGTCGTTAAGTTCGTACGTCACTTCGTTTGAAATTGTAACAGACTCAAGGCTTATCGTCCTATCGTCCTAACGACTTCTTAAACTTCTTCTTCAACTTCAGGGTTTGGAGCAAGGTCTAAACCAAAGTGATGAAGTCTTTCGATTACTTCGTCAGAAGATTTTTTACCGAAGTTTTTAATGTTCAACAAATCATGTTCTGATTTTTTCAACAATTCAGCCATTGAATTAATGCTTGCACGTTTCAAGCAGTTGTATGCTCTAACTGAAAGTTCCAATTCTTCAATAGTCATTGTAGGAGCGTTAGAATCTTCTTCTTTTTCTTCTTCAACAGCCATTGAAGGAGTAACTACAGGTTGACCAGTAATTGCAGCAATTTGCATAAAGTGGTCAATCAATAAGTTAGCAGCTTGGCTTAATGCGTTTGTAACATCAATAGATCCGTTAGACCAAATTTCAAGAGTCAATTTATCAAAGTCGATTGAATCACCTACACGAGTGCTTTCTACATTGTAGCTAACACGTTTAATAGGCATAAATGTTGCATCAATAGGAAGAACATCGATTGAAACGCCTTTTGAATCTCTTGGAACATCGTGAGCAACGTATCCTTTGCCTGTTTCAACAATAACGTCAGCGTGGAAACTTCCGCCATCAGCAACAGTACAAATCAACCAGTCAGGGTTAACAACCTTAACACCTGCAGGAAGCTGAATATCACTTGCGAGTACTGCACCCGGATGATCAACATCAATTCTCAAATGTTGAGGTTCTTTGGAATCAGTTTTTACAACCAATCCTTTAAGGTTAAGCATAACGTCGATTACATCTTCTAATACACCCGGAATTGCTGTGTATTCGTGAGTAATTCCTTCAATTCTAGCAGAAGTAACAGCTGTTCCTTCAAGGCTTGATAAAAGAACTCTTCTCAATGAATTACCGATTGTTGTACCAAAACCTTTTTCTAACGGTTCAATAACGAATTTACCGTATTGTGATCCGTCAGAACTTGTTGTTGTATTAACACATTTAATTTTTAATTCCATTTTATTTAATCTCCTAGTTTTTCGATTAACTATTTGTTTTGACAGTTTTAAATCTGTCCTGCTCGCTTGCGCCTAACGGGTTTAACTTTAATTAAAGTCAATACCCTCAGCTACTCACGTTATTTAGAGTAGTACTCAATTACAAGTTGTTCTTTGAAGTCAGGATCTAATTCTTCTCTTTCAGGAATTCTATCGAAAGTGATTTTTAGAGCTTCTTTATCAACTGTCATCCATGCTGCTGAGCAAGGCATATCGATTAATTCACCAACATTCTTCAAAAATGCATTGCTTTTTGTTCTGATAGTGATTACATCGCCTGCTTTTACAAGGTATGATGGAATATCAACTTTTTTATCATTTACAAGAACATGACCGTGATTAACGATTTGTCTTGTTTGTTTACGAGTGATACCCAAACCAGCTCTGAACAATACGTTATCCAATCTTGATTCAAGAATTTGTAACAAGATAGTACCTGTAACGCCTTTTCTTCTAGCTGCTTCGTTATAATATTTAGCGAATTGTTTTTCGCTAACCAAATATGTAAATCTGATTTTTTGTTTTTCTGCCAAGTGCATTGCGTATTCAGAAAGTTTCTTTCTTACTGCACCGTGCTGACCTGAAGCATTTTGTCTCATAGAAGATGTTAATTTTCTGTTAGACAAATCTTTTACTTTTTTGTTTCTAAATAATTTAT
>USOK01000065.1 GCA_900556295.1 uncultured bacterium
TTAGTAAATGCTGAATTAACAAAAATAATTAATAAATTAACAGAAAAAATCCATGAATTGAATAAATATTTAATTACATTTGAGCTAAAATAAATTTCTTGACATTCAAAAGGATTTAGGGTATCATGAATATGCTGAATTGAGCTTATTGAGTGAAGTTTAGCAAGATTTTGAAAATTTAATATTAGCCCTGGTGGCAAGGACTCCGCTTTTTTGATTAATTATCAAAAAAGAAGGAGGGGAGAGTAGACACCATCTACAGAGTCCGCTAGGGAATTAATTGAAAATAGATATGTGCCCTGGTGGCGGAATCGGTAGACGCGTCGGACTTAAAATCCGGTTGGAGTTAAATCCAGTGCCAGTTCAAGTCTGGCCCAGGGCAGTTATAAAGAACTCGGAAGAGTTCTTTTTTTATACAAATTTTATTAAGATTTGTTAAAGTTACTCCTTTAAATAAGCAATTATTTAAACAATATATACTTTATATATATAAGAGTATAAAATAGCGAGAGTAACATGACATTCTGGGACAGCGTAAAAAACGGAATAAATAATGGTCAAATCGCCAAATGGACCAAGGCAATTGGGCAAACTACTTTTGCCATTGGTGCGACAGGTGCTATGATTCATGGAATGAATAACAGCTGTTACCATCAAAGAAGTATATTCGGCGGAGGTTTTTACAGCAACGGCATGATGGGCATGGGATGTTGCAATAATAGTTGGTTCAATCCTATGAATCCTTATGTTAATCCATTAGGAGCTGGGATGCCGAATTATTCTATGCAAATGAATAGCATGAATACTCAGTATGGGAACATGCTTGCTGCACAGTGGGGACAAAACCTATCAATGCAGTATGATATGCAAAAACTTCTTTCAGGTCAAAATAATAACAATCAATTCTTTAATTTGTTCAATAACAATACAAATACACAAACTCAATTAGCAAAAACAAATGCTAAATATGCCGGTGATGTTGATAAAAATCAAAGTACTGACAAAGGTGAAGCTTTCGATGCGAAATCTAAAAAAATGGTAGACAAGGATAAAGCTGTTGCCGGAGAAAAATTTGAAATCATAAAAGGCGGAATGCAAACCAAGGATGCAGAAACATACAAAACAGCTGTAAGTGATCTTGGGAAATCTTACGTAGCACAAATTGACCAAGCATCAGGTAACAGTGATGGTAAAGTAACACTTGATGAATTCATAGATCATAGCATGAAAGATTTGAAATCAAATGCATCTGAAGATAAAAAATTACAAGCAAAATACCAAGCTTCTGTTGCATTCAACAAGCTTGATCAAAACGGAGATGGTAAACTTGACTGGAAAGAAATGAGTGCAATGATGGCAGCACTTGATTCCGGCAGTGATGATAAGTTAGATGGTATTATTATATCAGAAGAATATGCTAAGAATACAGAAAACTTGACAAACACTCAAAATACTAGTGTTGATAAAGCTGTTAGAAGAACCTACAAGCAACTATTTGGAGATGATAAATAATTCATCAAACTTCTTCCAATCAAATAGTTTCGAATTTGCGAATCTCAACAAATCTTCTCTGTTGAGATTTTGCATTTTTTGATAAATTTCTTCCATGTTTTCATGCGCATCCATAGAAATAATCGGAATTCCTGCATCTTTTGCAATTTTTTCAACTTTGACATCATAATTGATTGCAGTTGTTTTAATTCCGCATTTTAAGGCGACTAAAACAGCATGAAAGCGCATTCCAACAAGATATTCAAGACTTGATAAACGATTTATAATATCCTCTTCAACAATTTCTGTTTTAACCTCTGGATTAAAAGATTTAACAAGCCCTTCAAAAAGTTTGCTTAATTCATAATCCTGAGTTTTTTGCAAAGAAAAAATTTCAATTTTTTTATCAGAAAACTTTGTAATAACAAGCAAAGCAAGTTTTTGTAAAAATTCTTGATTCATTGTTTTGAATTCTCTAAGCTGAATACCAACAACATCTCCAGACTGCTTAGGTTTAATGTTAAGAGAATAAATTGGGTCACAAACCAATTCTGATTTTACCCCCAAATCCTTCAACAATTTTTGGCTATTTTCATCTCTAACAGTTACGTAAGTACAATATTTAAGAAGATTTTTAACTACAATTTTGGCAGTATTACTATTTAAAGGACCAATACCTTGTGCAAAAATTATAACCTTTTTATTAAAAAGTAAGCCCAGAGCAATTATAAATGAGTAATAAATCAAGCTTTTTAAGCTTGTCACATCTTGTAAAAGGCTTCCACCACCTGAAATAAGGATATCGCAAGACATAATTGTATTAATAACCGCTTTCAAATCAAAACGTTTTACAGCTTTTACTCCATAAGTTTTTTCTGTAAACTCACAATCACTTGAAAAGACTGTAATATCTGTATTTGCAATTGTTTTTAAATGAGATGTAAGTACTGATAAAATAGCTTCATCTCCAAAATTTTTAAATCCATAATATCCTGATATCGCAACTTTAACCATTATTCCCTCTGTAAATTGAATATACTTCATCTTTATATGGAATTGATTTTATTGCGCCAATTCCTTTTGCTTGCAATCCAGCAACGATTGAAGCAAATTTTGTAGCTTTAAATTCGTTAAATCCATGAGTTAATGCATACATAAATCCACCATTAAATGCATCGCCAGAACATGTTGTATCCAAACAATCACTTGTATAAAATTCTGTAAAATTGATATTACCATTATAACCGGTATAATATCCTTTTTGTTCGGTCGATTTAAGAACTACGGTAGAAATTCCCATATCCCACAATCTTTTTATTATATTTTCATGCGAATTTATATCTAATATATTAACCGAATCCAATTTCATATTTAAGAACAATATATCAATATTTGAACTTATTCTAAAGAAAGCATCTTTCGCATCTTCTGGAGTAGTTAAGGCAGAATGATAATTTGGATCGTACGCAGTCTTTATATCATGCGCTTTTGCAAGTTTGAACGCATATTCAACGGCCTCACTAGCGGATGGAGAAAGAGATTGAGTTACACCTGATGCGTAAACAATACCTGCATTTTTAATATATTCTTCATTAATATCTTCAATCGAAAGCTTTGACGGTGCAATTTTTTTTCTATAAATAGCGATTTCTTTTTCCTTGCAAGAAGGTCTTGCAATTATATACAAACCGTTTTGCTCATTAGAAATTTTAACTTGAGAAATATCCAAACCTTCACTATGCCAGCCATCAAGCAAATAATCTTTAAAAGAATCGTTTCCAACACGAGTAATAAATCCTACTTTAGCCCCCATCCTAAGTGCTGAAATAGCTGCCGTCAAAGCATCTCCGCCATAGTACTTGTACAAACATTCAGCATCAGACATTTTGGTATTCGCTGACAATTCTATTAAACATTCCCCAATCGCAATTATATCCAACTTTTCGTTCATTATTAGCCTTTCAACTCACTAAGAACTTTTTTAGCTCTTGTTGTGATTTCTGACAGAGAATAACCATCATAAAAATCTCTACCGACCCCAACACAAGTTGCACCTGCCTTTATGTATGTGTGAACTTCATCAAGTTTAACACTTCCTAATGGCATAACATTCAAAAACGGCATTGGTCTGAGTAAATCCTCAACATACATAGCTCCGCCCATTGCTGTAATCGGGTAAATTTTTATAAGCGGAATACGAGCTTTCCAAGCATTATAAGCTTCGTTTGCTGTAGAAGTTTCTGCAATATAAGGAATTTCTTTATCCTTTGATATTTTTACTAAATTTTTAGAAAAAATAGGAGAAGATAATATTTTTGCACCTGATGCAATAGAAGCTTCTGCCTGCATAGCCGTAATAATTCCACCTGCACAAACAGATGCATGCTTTGAAATTTCTTCAATAGCCTTATAAATTGATGGATTTTGAACATTAACTTCAAGTATTTTAACACCTCCATCTATAAGTGCATTTGCCCAATCGATCACTGTTTTAGCATCACTACTTCTCAATATAGGTAATATTTTTTCTTGTGATAAAAGTTTGATTAAATTTTCTTTCATAAACTATCCTTTTTTCTTAATTTATTATATCATAAAATAAAATGAATAATTAGGGATGTTGGATATGAAAATATTTAAGGGAAAAGCTTTTCTTATAAAATCAATTTTTGTACACATATTTTTGGTTTTGATAATTGCATTTATATCAATAAATCTTTGGGAAAGTCCAATTTATGATACAATGACGAATCTCACAGACTCAACAATGAAGGGTTCTGATGAGATTTCGCTAATAATTATCGACAACAAATCCGTAGACAGTTATAGATGGCCTTGGGCAAGATCATTGTATGGAGAAGTCTTTGACTACTTAAACAAATACACAAATGCTAAAGTTGTTGTCTTTGACTCAATTTTGAGCAACTTAGACAAAAACAATCCCCCAAGCTCTGACAACTATTTCTTTAATGTCGTAAAAGACTCTGACAACTATATCGGGGGCTATATGGCGCTTCCGGCACTTTACGAAAATCAAGAGCTTGGCACAAGCTACGACGAAGACTTTCAGCACAAATTTTTTATTGATATTGCCGATAAAAGAACTAAAAACAATTCAAGATATAGTAGCTACAACAGTTTAACAATGTTTCCAAAAGCTTATTTTGACGCACAAAAAAATGTCGGCTCTGTGAATTTAACCTTAAATTCAGTCGATGGAGTTTTACGAGATGCCACAGACTTAATCAGTTATAACGACAACTATTACCCGTCCTTAGCACTAAAAGCCTATATGATGGCAAATAAAACCAACAAATTAACCTTAACAAACAAATATATTTTTGTAGATAAAACAGGGCTAAAAATCCCTGTATTCAACACAAACGGTGATATAAGACATAAAATAAAATTCTGTAAATTTTTACCAAACAGTGAATATACTCATAAAACTTATTCCGCAATCGACATAATTAATTCTGACAGACTCATAAAACAAGGTAAAAAACCAATAATTTCGCCAAAAGAATTTGACAATAAAATTATATTTGTCGGCGCCAATGCACTTGCTGTAGAGGATGTTTTGAAAACAGTAACTGCAACAAAGCACCCTGGGGTGGATATTCAGGCAACAATCCTTGATAACTTCTTAAACAACCAGTTTATGACAGAATTCAATGCGCTTGTAAACACACTAACAATTGTTTTATTATCGACTATAACCTTTGCAATCATTCGGTTTATGGCGTTTTTACCATCACTATTCACATTAATCGGAGTTGCGATATTATACTTTATCTTCTGTATAATCTGTTTTAACAATAACCTTGTACCACTCGTTATTACCCCACTTGCGGTTCAATTAAGCACAATGATTTTTGGATATTCGTACAGATTTATTCTGGAAGGCAGAAACAAAGAAAAAATCAAAAATGCGATGGGTAAATATCTTTCACAAGACATTATGAAAAACGTTGTTCAAAATATAGACGACATCAAACTCGGGGGCAAAAAAGCTAACGTAACCGTTCTTTTTGCTGACATCAGAGGTTTTACAAGTATGAGCGAAAAGATGACTGCAGAAGAGGTTTCTGTAATTTTGAATGAATATTTTTCAGAGATTGAACCGATTATCACCAAATACAATGGCGTAATCAACAAATTTATCGGAGATGCTGTTATGGCGATTTTTGGAGAACCTATTCAAGATATCAATCACCCACAAAATGCAGTCAGATGTGCTTGTGACATGCTAAAAAAAGTTGATCAGCTTCAAGACAAATGGCTTGCGGAAGGCAAACCGAAAATCGAAATCGGTATTGGGATTAATACAGGAGAAGCGTTTGTCGGAAACATCGGTTCTGAGAAACGTCTTGAATACACCGTTATCGGAGATATGGTAAACCTTGCAAGCCGTATTGAAAGCTACAACAAGGTTTACAAAACAAATATGCTTATCAGCAGTTCAACATATTCTTGCGTTGCCGATATCGTTGATGTAATCAAGATTGCAGATGTTACAATTCGTGGAAAAGCCAAAAAGATGGATATTTACGAGGTTTTGAAGCTTAGCGAATAGATTATGATTGAAAATATCGAACAATTAAAAAAAGCGATTGAAATAGAAATTCAATACAAATATATCGATATCCACGGTAAAACGCAAGCTTTTTCTACCTTTATAAAGAATGAAGCCAAAAAGTATTATAAGCTTTCTAAAAAAAATCCTAAATGGGCTGTTATTGCAGAAGCTTTTGAACACTACCCTTTTGCCGGCGTAAATGAGCGAAGAAAGAGCATTGACAACCTTATTCGAGTTCTTACATCAGAGGCAAAAGCAAAAAACAACGAACAAAATTCTAATACCGGACAAGTGCAACCACAACACCTCAAATCCACTGCTGAAACTGATGTAATGTATATGAAAGGAGTCGGGCCTAAAATAGCTTACAAGCTCAACAAACTCGGTATTTATACTGTTCAAGATTTGATGATGTATTTTCCCAAAAAGCACATCGATTACTCATCAAGAACCTTAATTAGAGATCTCAAAGAAGGTGAAACCACAACAGTTTTCGGCTATATCAAATCAGTTTCTGCCTTCAATACTCAAAAGAAATTATCAGTCGTAAAAGTTGCTGTTGCGGACGAGAGTGGACGACTTGATTTAAGCTTTTTCCAAGCGAAATCAAACCGATTTATGCTCGAAAGGACAAAATCACAGTTTCCTATAAACGCCGGAATTATGCTCTCCGGCAAGGTTAAACGAAACAATTACGACGGCAAATTAACATTCGACAAACCGACATACTCGATTATGACAGGTGAGTTTTTAGAAAACCAAAATTCAAACCTGAATATCGCAAGGATTGTCCCGATTTACACAGTCTGTGAGGATTTGAGCATAAAAGTTTTACGTCGTGCAATTTTCAATGCTATTCAGGCTTACAAATCTGAAATCACAAATGTTATCCCTGATTTTATACGAGAAAAACTGGGAATTCTAGACAAAAAAATTGCAGTCGAGCAAATTCATTTCCCGGAAAGTCAAGAACTGCTTAAACAAGCCCGATTCTCACTTATTTTTGAAGAACTATTCTTGATACAACTTAAACTTGTTCGCCTGAGAGAGCAAAACTCCGCAAATCATTCTGCACTTGCCTTAAAAATTAAAGAAAAAGGACTTGTGCACCAATTTATAGACAGCTTACCGTTTGAACTTACAGGTGCTCAAAAACGTGCAGTAAATGAGATTTTAACAGATTTAAACTCTGATATTCCTATGGCAAGGCTGTTACAAGGCGATGTTGGTAGCGGAAAAACAGTCGTCGCAACAATTATGCTACTTGCCGGAGTTGAAAACGGTTATCAAGGTGCACTTATGGCTCCGACAGAAATTCTTGCGCAACAGCACTTCAACAACCTTCAACAATGGCTTGCTCCAATGGGCATAAGCGTTGGGCTTTTTCTTGGCAGTCAAGGGAAAAAAGTTCGTGAAAAATTCCGCACAGACTTACGCAACGGACAAATGAATATTGCAGTCGGTACCCACGCCCTAATTCAAGATGACGTCGATTTTTACAACCTTGGGGCAATTGTTGTCGATGAGCAGCACAGATTTGGCGTAAAACAAAGAAATGTCTTAAAAAAGAAATCGCAAAATCCGCAAATGCTTACAATGACTGCGACTCCAATTCCAAGGACTTTGGCACTTACTGTCCATGGAGATCTCGATTTGACAATTATTGACGAACTTCCAAAAGGAAGAAAACCGATTAAAACATCGCTTGTAACTTCTCACAGAGGAGTTTATGACCTTATTCAACGAGAAATTGAAGCCGGACGCCAAGCCTACGTTGTCTATCCACTAATTGAAGAGAGCGAAACATTATCTGCAAAAGCCGCAACAATTGAGGCGGAACGACTTCAAAACGAAGTTTTTCCACAATTCAAAATCGGGCTACTTCATGGAAAACTCAAAAACGACGAAAAAGAGCAAGTAATGGCGGATTTCAAAAATAAAAAATATGACATTTTAGTTTCCACAACCGTTGTAGAAGTTGGGGTTGACGTTCCAAATGCAACTGTTATGCTGATTGAAAATGCCGAAAGGTTTGGCTTGTCGCAACTTCACCAGCTAAGAGGGCGTGTCGGACGTAACAGCTTGCAATCTTACTGTATTTTACACACTTCAACAAAATCGCAAGAAACAAGAGAGCGTCTGAATATTATGACGCAAACCAATGACGGTTTTGTTATTGCAGAAAAAGACTTGCAACTCAGAG
>USOK01000066.1 GCA_900556295.1 uncultured bacterium
GACCATATAGCTCACTTCGTTCGAAAATATATTTTGTTGCGTAGCAACTGTAACGAACTTAGTGTCTTAGTGTCTTAGTGTCTTAGCGACTTAGTAACCTTTAATGATACGGACTTTGCATCTATGCCTCTTAGCATCTTTGCACCCTAGTTCACGTAGTCATATGGTTTGCTACCTGTTGCCTTGTACAAGCTGATTGCATCTGTCATACATTCAACTTTTTGCTGTGCAACAAGTTTTTCAATTGTCAATAAGTTTTCTTGATATTGAATCAAGTCGAGTTTGGAAATTGTACCCTGATTATATTTCTTTTCGTTGTATTTATAATCAGATTTTTCCAAATTGTACTGTTTAATGGTTTGTGCCATTTTGTCTTTATCCAATCTTGAAGCTACCAAAGAGTCGTTTACTTCTTGGATTGCTGTCAAGTTTGTTTTGTAGTAATCTTGTAGAATTCTTTCGTAAGTCGCTTTTTTCAACTTCAAGTTTGCAATCAATGAACCACCTTGGAACAACGGAGTCATCAAGCCACCGCCTACACCCAGAAGCATGTTTTTGGTTGTAAATAAGCTTCCTAAGTCTGATGCGCTAAACAATGCACCACCCAAAATATTGATTGCCGGCAAGAACTCTTTTTTTGCAACTTTTACGTCAATGCCTGCTTTTTCAACCATCAATTCTGCTCTCATATAGTCAGGTCTTTGAGTAATAATTTCTGACGGAATTTGAGTCGGAATTGCAAGTTGATAATTCATTTTGTCAAGAGAATTTCTTTTAATAGATGAAGCGTTTTCAGGACTTTCGCCAATTAAAACGCACATTTGGTGCAACATTTTTTCTCTGTTTTTCTTCAACTCAATTAGATCTGTTTGACCTGCAACAAGAGCTTTGTTAGCTTTAATTGTATCAGCAGTTGATGTTAGACCTTCTTTGTTTCTTGCAAGCATTAAGTTATAAATGTCTTGTCTGATTTTAACGATTTCTTCTTGAAGAGAAATCATTTTATCAAGGTTTACGATATTAAAATATGTTGAGCCGACAGCTGATGCAACAGAGATATAAGCTGCACGCTCATCAAGTTTTGAACCTTCGTAAAGTTTTTTTACTGCTTTTGTTTTGTTGTGGTTTTTCAAGAAAATATCAGCTTCATATTGAACAATAACCGGCAAACCGAAGGCTGATGACGTATTTGTCATGCCTGGTGCTTTAAAGAACCCCGGTCCAAAACCTGCAACGGCGCTCGGCAATTCGTTTGCGAATTGAAGTTTTACGTTTTGATAATATTCTTCAACGTTAATTGTTGCCATTTTAAGGTCATAGTTATTAAGGATTGCTTTTTCAATATATCCGTTCAACAAGTCGTCATTGAAGTTGCTCCACCAATTCATATTTACATAGTCAAATTTATAATCATCTGATTTTTGGGTTTTTTTGTTTTTAGAAACCATGCTTTTGAATTGTTTTGGGGAAGCTGAACTTTTTTCTGTAGCTGCAAGTGCCGGCATGATTGTCATGCTGAGCATGCTTGCGAGTAGTGCTGTTGTTATAATCTTTTTCATGTGGGTTATAGTCCTCTATTATTACTTATTTCTTCTGTTTGTTTTGGTGAGTGGTGAATAGTGAGTTGTGAGTAGTGCATATAGGTGCTATCGCACAAAAACTTTTGTCGAGCGAAGCGAGTGAAATGAACTTTTCACGTTTCACGTTTCACTTAAAAAAATGTACTTGCATTTTTTATAATCCTATGTTAGCATAATATTGTTGTAAATGCAACATATTTTTTTTGCAACACAAATTAAAATAATAAAACAAATTATAAAAATAAAGGAAAACCTCGTGGCAGATTGCATTGGACACTACACAGACAGTATACATTACGAACTTGAACAAACTTCAAGAATGATGAAAATGTTAACAAATCAATTGTTTAGTAAACTTGATATTAGCATTTCATTGGACGAGTATATTGCCCTTGATACCATTTCTGTTAATGCAGGAATTTGCCAAAGAGATTTAGCAAAACTTATTCTAAAAGATAGAGCAAATACCGGTAGAATTTTAAACGAACTGGAACAAAAAGGATTTATTACACGATTTATTGATACCAAAAAGAACAGGTTGGTAAAAAAACTTGGGATTACAGAAAATGGCTTAAAAGAACTAAATGAAGTTAATGTTAAAATAAAAGCATACCTGAGTGGAGTTACTCAAAAACTACCACCGGAAGATGTTGATAAAGTTAGAGATATTTTGAGGGCTTTTAGGTTAGAATTAGAAAAAATTGTAGAAACTAATATATAATATATAAGGAAAAATAAAGAGGTAAAAATGGAAGAAAAGAATAAGAATGTTGAAGAAAATCAGCAAGAAGAAGTAAAAAAAGAGCACAAACCGTTCAAAAGATTTATTTTAATCGGTGTAGGTTTGGTGATTGCAGCAGCTTCTGCATACATTGTGCGTGATGCAATGATTTATCAATCAACAGATGACGCTTATGTTGAAACAACAACAGTTCAGGTTGCACCTCGTGTAAGCGGACAAATTATTGAATCTTACGTAACTGATAACCAAAAGGTTAAAGAAGGTGATTTGGTTGCGAAGATTGATCCTGCTGATTACGAAATTGCATTAGCTCAGGCAGAAGCAAAATATGAAAAAATTCTTTTGAACCAAAAAAATGCAAAAGCAAACTTCAAAGCTATGCAAACAAATATTGACGTAGCTAAAAAAGATTTGGACAGATACCAAAACTTGTACGCACAAGGAGCTGTTTCAAAACAAACTCTTGATGCAGCGCAAGCAAAATATGAAACAGCACAAGCAAACTTAACTCAGTCAGAAGAAGCTTTGTTGTCACAAGGCGGAAACAAGGTTGCCGACGCTGATTTGAAAGAAATCAAAGCTCAAAGAGATAAAGCAAAATTAAATCTTTCTTATACAAATATTTATGCACCTCAAACAGGTACAGTTTCTTCAAGAAAAGTTGAAAAAGGTATGTACGTAAATGTTGGAACTCCTTTGTTTGTAATCGTTCCTGAAAATGTTTGGGTAGTTGCAAACTACAAGGAAAACCAATTACGTAATATGAAAGTCGGTCAGGAAGTTGATATTAAAATTGATACATATCCGGATCACGTGTTCAAAGGTAAAATCGACAGTATTCAAAGAGCATCAGGAGCTAAATCAAGTTTGTTCCCGCCTGAAAACGCTGTTGGATCTTTCGTAAAAATCGTACAAAGAATTCCTGTAAAAATCGTATTTACAGAAAAAATTGACCCTAACGTTTACAACATCGTTCCGGGAATGTCAGTTGTACCGAAGGTTAAGGTGAAATAGGATTTTAGTGAGAAGTGAAAGGTGAAAAGTGAAAAGTTCATATCGGTGCTAACGCACAAAAGTTATTATCGAGCGTAGCGAGCGAAAAGGTCTTTTCACGTTTCACTTTTCACCTTTCACTTAATATAAAAAAGTAGGGCGGGGTACATTCCCCGCCAACATAAAAAGGATTTACAACCAATGTCAGAAACAGCAATAGAACAAACACAAGAATGGGTTCCTAAGAATAACCCTTGGCTAATTATCATGCCGGTAATGATTGCGACATTTATGTATGCACTGGACGAAACAGTTGCAAACGTAGCGTTACCACATATTGCAGGAACTTTTTCCGTCAGTTCGCAAGAATCTATTTGGGTTTTAACAAGTTACTTGATGGCAAGTAGTATTGTTATCCCGATGATTGACTTTTTGTGTAAACTTATGGGAAGAAAAAACTTCTTTATGCTTGGTGTGTTTGTGTTTACGATAGCATCATTTTTATGTGGAATTGCAAATTCTATTGTAATGATTGTTATTGCAAGGGCATTGCAAGGCTTTGGCGGTGGCTGTTTAATGCCGATGGCACAAGCTGTTTGTATGGAAAGCTTTAAGGGTGAAGCTCGAAACAAGGCTATGGCTATTTTCGGACTCGTTGTAATTATTGCACCGATTATCGGTCCTGTAATGGGCGGTTATATCACTGAAAACTGGTCTTGGCCGTATATTTTCTTTATAAATGTGCCGGTCGGATTTATGTGTATTGCGATGGCGAAGAGATTTTTGGAAGATCCACCTTATGCCTCTAAACAAAAAAATATTAAGCTAGACAAAATGGGCTTTTTGTGGCTTTGTATTTGGTTAATTCCATTGCAAATCGTATTTGATAAAGGTAATGACGCTGACTGGTTCAATACCCCTTGGGTTTGCTGGTTCTCGCTTGTTGCTTTGACTGGTTGCGTATTGTTCTTTATTTCTCAAGTTCGGGACAAACACCCGATTGTACAGTTGAATGTTTTAAAAGATTCAAACTATCTTTTTGGAACCTTAATGTTGGTATTGGTAAACGCCGTAATGCTTGGATCTTTGGCGATGTTACCTCAAATGTTACAGGGAATGCTCGGTTATGACTCGTTTTTAAGCGGACTTGCTATTATGCCGAGAGGTTTAGGGTCTTTGACAGCACTTTTGATCTTCGGTGTAGTTGGCGGAAAAATTAAATATAGAACTTATGGGCTTATGGGATTGTTCTGCTTAGGACTCGGCGGTTGGATGCTGAGCGATTTGAACTTGCAAATTAACCCTATGAATATTGCTATTCCGAATATGATTTTCGGTATGGGGCTTGTGTTCTCATTTATGCCGATTACGACTTTGTCTTGTATTACATTGAGAAATGATCAGATGACAAATGCATCAGGGCTTCAAAACCTATTGAAAACAATCGGTGGTGCAATCGGAACATCTCTTGTTGCAACGATGATTTCAAGATTTTCGCAAGTTCACCAAAACGGACTTGTTAAATATGCAACTGAGCTTAATCCTCAGTTTTCAGATAGATTAAGTACTTATGCCGGAGCTTTTATAAATCAAGCCGGAGATATGTTGAATTCAACTTACATGGCATGCAAATTGCTTTATAATCAACTTTTGCAACAATCTGCATTGTGCGCATATATGACAACATTCAAGGTTTTTGCTATTTGTTGTTTTATTCTAATTCCATTTATGTTTATTTTGAAGGGCGAAGAAAAATAAAATATATTAAATTAATAAAATAAAAAATGACCGGATTTATTATTCCGGTCATTCTTATTTCGTATGTAAAACTATGCTTCTACGTATTCTCTCAAACGTTTGCTTCTGTTTGGATGACGTAGTTTTCTCAAAGCTTTTGCTTCAATCTGTCTGATACGTTCACGAGTAACGCCGAATAATTGACCAACTTCTTCTAATGTTCTTTGGCGTCCGTCGTCCATACCGAAACGCAATCTTAAAACGTCACGTTCTCTTGGCGACAAAGTACACAAAACTTCTGCCAAATCTTCTCTTAAAAGTTCTGATGCAACTGTTTTAATCGGAGCGTCAGCTTCTTTGTCTTCAATAAAATCGCCTAATCTAGAATCTTCTTCTTTACCGATTGGAGTTTCCAATGACAAAGGCTCTTGAGCAATTTTAATGATTTCACGAAGTTTTGGAATAGAAACATTCATTTCGATAGCTAATTCGTCTTCAGTTGGTTTTCTTGAAAGTTCTTGAGCTAAACGTCTTGTAACTTTTTTCAATTTATTAATTGTTTCAACCATGTGAACAGGGATACGAATTGTTCTAGCCTGATCAGCAATTGCTCTGGTAATAGCTTGTCTAATCCACCAAGTTGCATAAGTTGAGAATTTGAAACCTCTTTCGTGGTCAAATTTTTCTGCAGCACGGATTAAACCAAGATTGCCTTCTTGAATTAAGTCTAAGAAAAGCATTCCACGTCCAACATATTTTTTTGCAATTGAAACAACCAAACGCAAGTTGGCTTGAACAAGTTTTCTTTTTGCGATAGCTCCAGGAGTACCACCTTCAAGAATTTTTCTTGCTAATTCAATTTCTTCATTTGCTGATAATAATTTAATTCTTCCGATTTCTCTCAAATAAAGTTTTACAGGGTCGTCAACTGCAACACCTTTAGGTGCTTCTATATCCTGCGCTTCATCATGACTATGCATCATGTAAATATCTTCAAGACCGTTTTTGTTTTCCATCTTTTCAGTAACGATATCTTCAATATTGTCGGTACTGATGTCAACATTCATATAGTTAACGCCGTCGTTTTCGGCAGGGAGAGCATTTTCATTATCAATTTCATATAAATCCATGTTATCTTCGTCCATGATACTTACGATAGAGGAGCTTTGTCTTTTTTTACTCATTCATTTTCTCCAATTTTAGTCTATTATTTATCTTATCTCTAAGTTGCATCTGAATTTTTAGGGCTTCTGTTTCATTATCATTTGCACTTTTATATAAATTTCTGATTTTTTCTTTTTCTTTTTCATTCTGGCATTCGTTGATTTTGTTAATATTTTCTCTGATTGCCGTTATAAAATCCGTTTCGTCCAGATTTTGAAATGATTCTGAGATACTTATCAGATCGGTGATAAGCTTTTGTACTTCCGGTTCATTGACATAAGTTGTATAGAGCTTATCAATCAATTCTTTCACATTATTTACGGTACATGTTAATTTGTCAATTGTAGATTTTACATTTATTAACGTTTCATCCGTAAATGGGGTATCGCCTATTATTCGGCTTATTTCATCTAATGTGAAATGACTGTCAGTTACAAGAAAAACGCTCAATAAATTTTTTTGCGCTTTTTGCGAAATTGGTATATTTTTCTTAACAATACGCTGAACGTCAGTATTTTTAACTGCTTCCGACTTTTTGGCGTTATCTAACTCAACCAGCAAAGCTTTTTCGTCAACCAGAATGGCGTCAGATACCATTTTAACGTATTCCGCTTGGATAATTTTATTCTGAATTTCCATCAAAAGCGGAATAATTTCTTTTACAACTTTTGTTTTTTCAATCGGAGTTTTTGGTTTTTCTTTTAAAATATTGTTCAATTGAAAATCAATCAAAAGAGGTGCATGTTTCATATATTCTTTGTAACTGTCAGCGCCGACAGAACGAATAAACTCGTCAGGATCTTTGCCTTCCGGTGGACAAATTACTCTTATCTCGCACGAATATTTGTCGTTAGAAGTTGAAATATAGCTTTCGTCAAACTGTTTTATATTTCCCAATCCTTTGAAAGCGTCTTTGATAAGTTCGGCGTTTCTGTTTGTAGCTTTTTGTCCAGCCAAATCGGTATCAAATGACAAATAAATTCTTCTTGAAGGAGTGTATCTTGACAAAAGTTTGATGTGATCAGGGGTTAAGGCTGTTCCACAAGATGCTACGGCATTTTCAATGCCGTGAGCTTGTGCAGAAATTACGTCAAAATAACCCTCCATCAAAATTACGCTGTCATCTTTTTTTATAGCATCTTTGGCAGTGTACAGACCATAAAGCAGTTTACTTTTGTTATAAATTAAAGAATCTGAAGAGTTCAAATACTTTGGCATTTGATCTTTTTCAACGGCACGAGCCCCGAAAGCAACATAATCCCCGAATTCGTTTTGGATAGGGATAATTGCTCGGTTTCTAAACCGGTCTATATATTCGCCTTCTCTTGTTTTTATGATAAGTCCGGCTTTTTCCATAACCTCTTCAGAAAAATCGTGTCTGAATTTTTTATAGAACATTGCATAAGCTTTTGGTGCAATTCCGAGATGATATTTTTCAATAATTTCTTTTGTAATTCCACGATTTTTAAGATAATCAAGTACATAAAGTGTTTCTGGTTCTTTGTCCATCAAAAGGCGCAAATTATAGAACTCAGCTGCTTTTGCACAAGCTCTAATCATTTCTTCTTTAATTTCTTTGGACTCAGATTTGTGGTAACTGTTAGGCATTTCGAGTCCAAATTTTTCGGCATACTCACGGACTACATCCATAAACTCTTTGTTTTGAGTTTTCATAATGAACGTAATCGCGTCACCACCGGCACCGCATCCAAAACATTTATAAATTCCCATTGAAGGGTTTACTGAAAAAGACGGTGTTTTTTCTTTGTGAAAAGGACACAAACCCCAGTAATGGCTACCGTTTTTCTTTAAAATAACTTGTTGGGATACTACATCTACTATATCAAGGCGATCTTTAATTTGTGTGATTATTTCATCCAGTGACTTTGCCATAATAATATTTTAGCATTAATAAATTTTTTATCAATTAGTGAAGAAAAATCAACATTGATAGATTCTGAATAGCAAGAAAAATTAATGCTCTACACTAAAATATGATGTAGGAATTAAT
>USOK01000067.1 GCA_900556295.1 uncultured bacterium
ACATAGGGCATATCGTTTAATTGATGTTCTTCCATTTTTACCTCTTTATCAGATTATCGTAACATCAAAAAAAGGTTTATCAATACGAGTAGAACTTTCTACTTGTAAACTTTTCTGTATTATCTCAGTTATCTTCATATTTATCGCAACTTACAAGTTTGGATGACAGATATGAAATTCTTCAAAATGCGCAATCCAGCATGTACTCAGCTATGAACATGATTTCAACAAACAATAAAATTGCTTTAGGATTAAATTAATATTTTCACGTACTACCAAACACTTACAAAGCACTTTTAATTAATTTTAAAAGTGCTTTATTTTTTACAAAAATCAACCAAAAATTTGATGTTTTCTACCTCGCAAAATAATAAAATTAGACTGTCGTACAAATATGAGGATTTAAAATTATGAAATGGATTATTATTTTATTGCTGATTGCAGCCGGCGTTTGGGCATATTTAAATGTTGACTTTACAGGCGCAAAAAACAATGCTCAAGACAGTGCAATTAATGCAATTAAAAATGAAAAAACTATTAAAAAATTCTTTGATGCAGATCAGCAAAACAAACAAGAAACTCAAGATACGATTAGAGACAATTTCTAAAATAGTAAAATTTCAAAATTTTTGCATACCCGCCAAACTAATGGCGGGTATTTTTGTATATAAGTTTTTGCAACTCTTATTTAAAACATATACAAAAACAGGGCTGAAAAACCAGCCCTGTTTCACATATTTTAAGACAATTAATCTTTTGGAGGAGGCGGAGGACAAGGACCTTCTGGTCTTGGACCGTTTGGCCCGAATGCCGGATGTCCGCCTTTTTTATGTTCTTTTTCGAACTTTTTACGACCTTCTTCTTTCATTTTTTTCAATTCTTTCAACTGTTTAGATGTCAAAATTGATTCAAACTCTTTCATATTTTGCATACGAAGTTCGTGCATTCCACGTTTAAGTGCTCCAATTTCTTTATGCAATTGTTCGATTTGAGCCTGTTTATCACGTTCTAACAATTTTGATTTTTTAATACCTTCAATCTCGTCTTTTTTCTCTTTCATTTTAGCCATAAGCGGTTGCATTTGCTCAAAACCTTTTTTGCGAATTGCCTCAGCTTTAGCCTTTTGTTCATCTGTTAATTTCAAACGTTTTTCAAATTCTGCATTGCGTTTTGCAAAATCTGGACCTTTTGGCGGTTTTTTACAATTGCAAGGAGCTTGTTTCGCACAATTGCATTTTGGGTTTCCGCAATTGCAAGGAGCTTTTGTATCAGCAAAACATGTTGATGCTGATGCAAACATTAATAAGCTTGCCATAATTAATGATTTTTTTAACATGTAACATCCTTTCTTTTATAATAAGTCTTTTAGTTTTTCTGTTAACTCTTTTTTTGCGTTGTACAACCTTGATTTTACTGTCCCTAACGGGCATTTCAATTTAAATGCAGTTTCTTCATAAGAATAACCGTATATTTCACACAGCATTATAACCTCTTTAAATTTTGGTTTTAAGGATTCAATTGCTGTCGTAATTATTTTTTGTCTATCATTGTTGATAACTCTGAGCTCTGGAGTTACCTTTTTGTCTTTAATTGAGTTAAAAACGTCATCATCTCCAGTTAAAGCATCTTGATTTCGTTTTTGTACTGATTTCAAATAGTCTTTTGAAACATTTTTTGCAATAGTATTTATCCAGCTCTTGAAAGATCCTTTTTCTTGATATTTTTCGGAATTTTTCCAGACCTTTATATAAACTTCTTGCTCCAAATCTTCGTTATTTTCCTTTGTAATAAGTCTTATAATACTTTTTACATTATTTTGGTTGGTTTTAATAATTTCTTTAAAATCCATCAACTATTCCACCATTAACAACCCGTAAGAATCTACAGGGAACCCAAAATCGTCTGCACTCAGAGTTGTTCCATATTTTAGAATGTCTGATACATTAGAATTTAAGTTCACTACACCAAGAACCGTTCCACTGAATAGAATTGCAAATACTGCGCATGCCATTTTTAATTTTGCAAAACTTTTGCGTTTTTGTGAATAATACGGTCTAACTTCCTTCAACAATTCTGAAACCTTATCCATTTGTTCTTGTTCTTTTTGACATTCGGGACAAGTTTCTAAATGTGATTTTAACATTTCTTCGTTACCGAAAGTAAATATAGCTTCGTACTTATTGCATTTTTCTGTCATTTGTTTAACCTCTATACTTATATAACGATAACAAAATTAAAAAGTTCATTTGTTGAAAAAGAATTTTCGTATTATTATAACAAATGTTAACAAAACTAGCAAAAAAATTTTTTCACTGTTTTTATAAGTTTCGGAAAATAAAAAATGGCAAATTTTCAAAGTTTAAAAAATATATGTAAAAAATTAGGCGAAAACAATAAACCAACTTACGTTGTAATGTCAATTGCTGCAGTAAAAGGTATTTGTCGCCCTACTTTTACAATGATGGATAAAACAGAAAAGCCTGAAACTAAAAAATATACGGCTTTGAGAGAAGGTTTAACCGAAGCGATTGCAATCCCTGTTTACTGGGCATGCGGTGAAATCGCAGGCAAATTTGGGAAATATGTAGTTTCAAAAGCTAAAGATATAGAGTTTGCAGAAGCCGAAAAAAAGGGGAAAGTATACACTCAAGAGATGAAAGATGAAATGAAAACTGCAGCCATTAAAAAAGGGAAAACAGGTTTGATGTTCATCGGAGTTTGTACTGCTGCTTTGTTTATAATTCCGGCAGTTTGTTCTGCAATAATAAAACCAGTCATGGATGCTATGGGAATGAAAGCTCCTGACCCAAAAAACAAAAAACAAACCGCAAAACTAGATGTTGTAGAAGGAGCTAAAACGAGTATGGCACTTCCTCAAACCACACAACCACTTCAACAGTCAATAAAACCAATAGAAAAACCACAAATTGCCAAATTCTATACATCTGCACAAACAAGCGGAATGAAAGTAGGTGGCTTATGATTACAGCAATATCAAAAGCTATTACAAATCCTACATTGGTGGACATTGCTCAGAACACAAATGCATCTGTTACAAGTGAAACAGTTTTAAAATCAGTAGGTAGACCTGGTTTTATCCTAATCGACAAGGATATAGATCCAGCAACAAAAAAATATGCTGCTGCAAAAGAATTTTTATATCAAGCAACTTGTTTAGCTATATATATGGCACTTGTTGGACCTGTATTCAAAGCAGGTGCATTTAAAGTTGCTAAAAAATATATCTATAAAGGCGCTGAAGGCTTTGACAAATTCAAAAGCATGAAGGAATATCTTGCTTACCACAAGCTTGCAGAAAAATCACTACAAAACAGAAAAGCTTCCTTGTCAAAAGACCACTCAATATACAAATTTAATCACAACGGCTTACGAGAAGAATTATTAAACAATAAAGCTCCAAATAAGTATCCTCAAATCAAAGGAGCAATTGAATTAGGTAGTACAATAGGCTCTGTACTTGGTTTGGCTATTTTGGCACCTCAAGTAAGTCATGCATTTATCCATCCGGCACTTAAATTCTTGGGAATGGAAGAAAAAAACAAAAAGGTTGATAAACAAATTCCTCAACCAGAGCCAAAACACGTTGATACAAAAGCTTAAGAAAGGCATACTATGCAAATCAATAAAATCTCATCAAACAGTACAGCACCAGTATTTGGTGCCAAGTTAGTTATAAGAAAAGGAATGTTTTCTCAAAATCAAACAAAAAATATAATTGAAAAATTTGAAAACAAAACTAAAAACATTGATGGAACTATTTATGCTGTAGGTTTTTATACAGAAGATGCTAAACCAATAAGAAATGCTAATGTATATTACAAGAATAATGATTATCAAGATGTAAGTTAGGCTTAATGGTGGTGGAAATTGGACTGTTATTAATAGCACAGATACTACAGTTGAACTAATGTCTAAACTACTTGATACTTTCAAACTTCGAGAAAAAGCTGTAAATGCAACTAAAACCGCCCGTGCAGAAATAGCAAGGTTAAAAACAGGCATAAATGAAACTTTTGAAAAAATGCACAAAGAAATGAACAAAACTCTTGATTTAGACCTTATTGGAATAGTATCAGATAAAAATGCGTTCACAACAACATTACAAGAAAATTGTTCATTTGCAAATAAAGAGATTGACGGAATTGGTGGTATTAGACCAGGTTTTAACACATTTGACACAATAAAAGACTCTTTTGAAATGGATTGTAAATACGCAAATGAACTGCTTAATAGCAATAATACATAATATTGTTTAATTTGCCCCTAGCCATTAACAACATATACATATTCTGATTTTTACTATTTTCAATATCTATATCTTTTAAAGATGCTTTGCGAACATCTCGTATAGAATTCAATATTCAAAAGAAATATCAAATATTTCAAGTAAAGCCTCTTTTTACAAATTAATTTTTACCAAACACTCAACTGAGCGATTAGAAATTAATTCCGCCTTTAATTTCTTATTTTTACGTTCTTTTTTAGGCAATTCTACTGGATTAACAATTCCCCAATTTGAATTTATAGGCTGGAATTTATCATGATTTTCATCACTTATGTATTGAGTCAAAGCCCCTAACATCGTTTCTTTCGGTAAAACGAGCAAATTTTCTCCAGTCAATAATTTTGACATATTTATGCCGGCAAGCATGCCTGTCGCAATTGACTCTGTATAACCTTCTGTACCGGTTAATTGACCTGCGAAAAACAAATCCTTCCTTGCACGTGCCTGTAATGACGGATTCAAAACTTTTGGGGAATTTATAAACGTATTTCGGTGCATTACGCCATATCTGACTATATTAACATTCTCAAGTCCAGGGATTGATTGCAATAGTTCTTTTTGCGCTCCCCATTTAAGATTTGTTTGAAACCCAACAAGATTATAAAGCGTTTTTGCAGAATTATCCTGTCTCAATTGAACCACTGCATAGTTTTTTTCACCTGTTCGCTTGTCTATTAAGCCAACAGGTTTCATTGGGCCAAAACGAAGAGTATCAACCCCACGAGATGCCAAAACCTCAATTGGCAAACAGCTTTCAAAAAATTTAGCATTCTTTTCAAACTCTTTCAGTTCAATTTTCGGAGCATTAATCAAAATACCATAAAACTTTTCATACTCCTCTTTATTCATCGGACAATTAATATATGAAGCTTCTCCCTTGTCGTAACGACTTGCATAAAAAGCTTTGTCAAAATTTATACTGTCTTTTTCTACAATCGGAGCAATTGCATCGAAAAAGTGTAAATGTTCACTCTGCGTAAATTTCTTAATAGAATTTGCTAAACTTTCAGATGTCAAAGGGCCAGACGCTATTATAGTATAACCGTTAGGAATTTCAGAAACTTCTTCCTTAAAAACTGTTATATTTTCGTCATTATTAATTCTATCTGTTACAGTTTGGGAGAAAAGTTCTCTGTCTATTGCAAGCGCATTCCCGGCCGGAACAGCACATTCCCTAGCAATTTTTATAAGCTCCCCGCCAAGAATTTCCATTTCCTTTTTCAATAATCCGGAAGCATTGGAGCAATCAGATGCACCTAAACTATTTGAGCAGACAAATTCTGCAAACTTTCCTGTTTTATGCGCACCTGTTGATTTTTCAGGACGCATTTCGTACAAATTAACTTTTATTCCTCGTTTTGAAAGCTGTAAAGAAGCTTCCGAGCCAGCTAGTCCGGCTCCAATTACATTTACTACCATAAACTCAGCTTATCGCAGACTGTAAAAGATGTCAATTTATGGATGTTTTTTATTTACAAATAGGGATTATTGCGACTTTTGTAAATTTATTGTTATATTTGTAGTAAATAACTTGCAAAAATTGTAAATATTAAGTATAATAATTACACTTAATACATTTATAACCTTAATTTTTCTTAAAATTTCAACGAAAAAAAGCAATAAGTGTAATTTATAAGTTTTATAAATATGTGTGTAGTTATGAAAATTTAAAGTAGGGACATGTCGATAAAAGCAATAAATTCATCAATTGGTGCGCAACAACACCACAAACTTAATGACAAAAATTCACAACATCCAACATTTGCTGGAAGTTTCAATCCTGTTGTTACTGTTATGGATGCTATTGATAAAGGAGGTTTTGCAGCTTCTTTTATTGCTCAAGACGGTATCGGCATGGTTGCACCGAGAATTTATGAAGGCTTGAACCGTAATCGACAAACAGATGAAAACGGAAAGAAAACTGGACCTCTAAACTGGGAATTCGCAAGACGTGAAGGCATTCGTGAAATTTTAAGCGGGCCAAGTGCGTTCCTAATTCCACTAGGGATTCTTACAATTATTAAGAAAGCATCCGGCACTGCCAATAATGTACATGTTGACCATATAAATATTCTTGGTAAAAACTTCTCAGATTTTGCAGTGAAAAATCCAACTCAATTGAAAAATCCTGCAGAATTCAAAAAGGGTTACTATGCTCAAGTATTCGAAAACATCTTTAATAATTCTACAGACAAGAGTTTCAACGTAAAAGAAAAAGCTCAACATTTTGCAGACAAACTGGTTGAAGCAGAAACAAAACGAGTAAACAAAGATAGAAAAGGTGCCGGCAAAATTCAATCAGAATTGATTGGAGAGTACATGAAAATTCGTAAGCAATTTGCTTCTCCATCTAGCGATGAATTGGGTGTAATTCTCAAATCTGAAGAAAAGAACAAAACTGTCAATTCAAATATCAAACGCATAATTCAAAGTTTATCTGATTACTCTGGTGATGCTCTTGCAAAAACAAATAAATATATCAGTAGCCAATCCGGACATACTGCAGAAGAATTAGCAAAAGACGGCTCTTTAGCTAAATATGTTAAAAATTTCAACCTACACAGAGCCGGCACAAGAGTTCTTTCTAATTTTGGTATGTGGGGAGCAGTTGTTGCTTTCTATACATTAATTCCAAAATTGTATAATATGGGCTTAAAACACGATCCCGGGTTAAAAGGACTTGAAAGCGAAGATAAAGCAGACAACACTGTACCAAAAACTAAGGTTAAAGACGAAAATAAAAAAAGTAAGGATGTTGCATTCAAAGGAAACTTTGCATCCGGTATTGGATCAAACGCAGTTAAAGACGGATTTTTAGGAAAATTATTCAACAAATTTGAATTTAATGGAGCTTCAATGTCTGTTCCAGGAATGCTAACATTGTTGTTTGGTTTTTGTTTACCGCCAAGATACATTAATGCAAAAAGTGACAAAGAAAAGAAAGAAATTGTTGTTCGTGACGTATCAAGTTTCACAGCAATCTTGTTCGCTGCAAAAGCAATGGCTAGAGGTTTCTCTGACGCATTTGCAAAAATTTCAGGACTTGCTCTTAACGTTAAGCCGGAAGACCACAACAAAAGTATTCTACACAAAGTTAAAAACTACTTTACTGCCGGTGCCGGAATAGATGTATTAACAAGTGAACAAATTACTTCTAAGTATAGCAATATTGAAGACTACAAAGAAGGTATTAATGGATTCTTCAACTTCTTGGAAGAAAACGGTGGCGACGTTAAAAAAGTTTTGAATATTGATAAAAACGTAAAAACTCAAGCTGAAAAAATTATGACAGACTTCGGTGGTGGAAAATCTCTAAAAGATGCAACCTTGGAAGAAATCCATACAGCATTCAAAAAAGCTAAAGGTTCTGATGCTCTTGAGAATATTTACACAGTATTCAAATCTAAAGATAATAGATTTATTAATAGAGCTAAGACATTCAATAGCGCATTTGGCTTTGCATCAACACTTGTACTTGTTCCAATGTTTATGATGTGGCTTGCTAGATATTGTGAAAGCATGACTAAAAAAGCTATTGCTAAAGAAAAAGAACAAAAAGCTGTAGCAACTGCAACTACAGAACCAGCTCCAGCACAACAAAATTCTAAACCGGTTGCAACAACTGTAACTTCAGCCAAACAACCGACAATGGCAGGCTTTTTAAATAAATAATTCCATATATTTTCAATAAAAAATAAGACCGGCTTTCAAGC
>USOK01000068.1 GCA_900556295.1 uncultured bacterium
AATTATGATATAAAATTATTAAATAAAATTATGCCTCAACTGGATTTGAATGATATAGTGTTTGCCTCAAATGAGGAAGAGAAAAAAAATCCTCAAGATTTTAATATTAATTTAATTGATATATTTAAAGCTATTTACAAAAATCGATTAACAGCTGATGTGAAAGCTGATGTGAAAACATCTGGAACACTTGATGATATTGATATGACTGGCTATATTGATGTGTCAAATTTAAGCGTTGTAGTAGATGGAAAAATTTTGCCTGCAAGTTCTGCTGATATAAAACTAAAGGGCAATGGTATAAACTTGTATACAAAATTGTATACGGCTGAAAATGAATTGACAGAATTAATTGGGGTTATTAAAACAGGAAAACACCCTAAAATAGATTTGAATTGCAAATCGAATGCTAAATTCCAAAGTATATTTGACTTATTAGATAGTGTTGCCAAATCTTTTGATTATAATGATTTTGATACTCTAACTGCAACAGGAGGGCTTGATGCTGATTTTACAATTAAGTCTAATTTGAAAAATATTGAATCTTCTGGATATTTAAAAATACCGTCAGCATCAATTGCTTACAAACTTTATAATGTTGCAGTTAACAATATAGGTGCGGATATAGATTTCGCAAATAATGAGGTAAATATTAAAAGAGCAGGTTTGTCTATTTTAGGTCAGCCTCTTAAAATATCCGGTTCAATTAAGCAAGATGCCACAGCAGATTTGTTAATTATAGCTGACAAATTACAATTGAAAGGATTATTGCTTGCAGTCGGGCAGATGGCGTTGTTAAAAGAAAATAAAATTAATAGCGGAACTTTGTCAATGTCCACTTCTATTAAAGGAAGGCTTGATAAGATCGTTCCTAAAGTTCATTTGAGTATAGATAATGTTAATTTGAAAAATATTCCATCAAATACTACTGTAAAAGTAGTTAATACTAATATTGATTTGACTACCGATGGCAAAAAAACTAACGGATTAATCAGTGTTTCTAGTGCCAAAGTTATTAATCCAATGGCTGTTATTTCTGCACCTACTGCCAAAATTACTTTTGGTGAAAAAGATATAAATATAAACAATGCTTATATCTTGCTGGACAATTCTAGAATTGATATTACTGGCAAGGTTGCTGATTATACAACTAAGAACCTTAAATTCAATATCAATGCAAAAGGCAACCTGCTTGCATCAGATATTCGTTCAATGATTCCTGCGGATATGCGCTCTATGGTAAGTGCAAAAGGTAAATTGCCACTATCAGTTAATGTTGTTGGGAATGACAAAACTCAAGATGTCGCATTCAATTTGACAGCGAATCCGACCAATTATGTTTCTGTTGTGTCAGTTGATCAATTGCGAGGTAAAACAACAGCCATTAAAGGGAATGTAAAAATCAATGGTGATAGTCTGAAATTCTCTGATACTGGTATTTATGCCAACGGCGCTAACATTGCAACTTTAAAAGGCAGCGTAAATGATTTAACCAAATCTCAAAAACTTAACCTAAATGTTACAACTCCAAGTAATATTGCATTTATAATTCCTGGATTTGGTAAGTCAAAAGTCGTTGCAGGCGGAAATATTGATGTATCAGGAGTCGCTGCAAATCCGATTTTGAAAGGTTCCGTTTCAATCCCTTCAGTTAAAATTCCGGAAGTACCATTAACAATGACAGATATGCAAGTTAGTTTGAATGGACCAATTGTAAAAGGAAATGGAACTCTTAAAAAGTTTGTGACAGGTGGTATTGTTGCAGAGAATCTTGCCTCAGATTTTAATTTGACAAACAATGTATTTTATTTGAAAAACCTTTCAGGAGAAGCGTTTGACGGAAAGATAAATGGAAATATTTCTTATAATATTTCAAATGGTCATATTGGGGTAGCATTTAAAGGTGTTGGTATGGATGCAGAAAAGGCTATCGCTGGCTCAGCTGGGCTGAAAAATGCTCTGTCAGGTAAATTGAATTTTAATGCAAATGTGACTTTACATGGGGCAACACAAACTGCAATGATGAAAAATTTAAAAGGTAAGGCTTCATTTGATATTTCAGATGGTTCATTGGGCAATATCGGACGTTTTGAAAACTTTTTGTTCGCTCAAAATTTACAGCAAAACAGTATAGTTAAAGCTGTTGTAAATTCCGTAAAATCATTGCCGACTATAAAGAATACAGCGCAATTTAGAACGATTTCGGGTAATATGAGATTTAATAACGGCTGGGCGCAATTAAATCCTGTCAAAACATCTGGTCCTTCGATGTCTTATTATGTAAAAGGACGTTACAACTTGCTAAATGCAACTGCAAATGTTGTTATTTTAGGTAGATTATCGGCAGAGGTTGTGGCTGTTCTTGGACCATTAGGTGATTTGTCAGTGTCTAAATTGACTTCATATATCCCTAAATTTGGGACTGCGACTGGTAACATTATAAATGCACTTACAACAAATCCAAAAGGTGAAAATACAGCCTCAATTCCGGCTTTGTCTAACGGGAATAAAAATTATAAGGATTTCAAAGTTGTATTTAATGGCGGAGTTGAAAGCAGAAGTTCTGTGAAGTCTTTTAAATGGCTTTCTACTTGTGACATGTCCGCAATCAAAAAAACAACAATGAAAGAGCAAGTAAAAGAGACCAAACAGGCGGTGAAAGATGCAGTGCAAGAGAAGAAAGATGCTTTTAATCAACACATGACTGAACAGAAAACTCAAGCCCAAGAAGCTAATCAAGAGATGAAAAATGCTGTTCAAGGGATTAAAAACTTGAAAAATTTGTTAAAATAGTTAGTAAGTATATACTCGTTTAGTAGCGATAGAAGTAACTACTTATGGATGACTTTTTATAGCACGCAGGCTAAAATCATTAACAGTAATGTTCCAATCTGCATTGCTGTTGCCATGTTTTGTGAAAACTTGTTTGAATCGTATTTGCCTGCACTTTTGGTCGCTTTGTATGCACTAGATATTCGTCTTAATCTGTCCTCTTGCGTATCTGTTGCAAAAGTGGTTCCAAACATTGTTGACTCAAGTCTTGATAATCTGTTGTCCATTGTTTCGTTTGCAAAAGTGCGTTTGAATAGTGATTTTTCAACGTTTGCAAGGTTTGTAGGTTTTGCATTTTTCGCATTGTAGGTATCGTAATCAAATGCTGGAGATTGGTATTCGTCAAGACGATAATTTTTATCAAGAGGAATCGTTTCTTCATCATAGTAACTATTTGAAGATTGTGCGATGCTGTTATTCATGAATGATTTTGGTTTGATTTTTGCCTGTAGTCTTTCAACTCTTGCAGAAAACGGTTCGTTGTCATAAGTTTTGCCAAGGGATTTTTGCTCAAGACTAGCAAGTCGTGAGTTTAAATCTTTTGTTTTAAATTCTTGGTTAAATATTTGTTTTTCAAGTTCGTTTATAGATGGATAATCTACGTTTGCGCCTGCCGGAGGTATATTGTTTTGCGCAAGTCTTTCTTCTTTGAATGAGTCTTGCTCTTCCATAAATGTATCTTCTTTGGGTGTTATTTCATGTCCGATCAAGTCGGCGGACATATCTTTTTTTAGACCATTTACTCTATCTGCAACAGATTTATTCGTTTTGGTTTGACCATAAACACTTTCTTCAATTCTTGAAAGCCTTGTCATATCGTCAGATGTTGTGTACGTAAAACCATACAAGGATTTCTCAATATTATCAAGAATAGATGAGTATTGGCTCGCGGAATAGCACGGTGTAATAGATATTAATAAACCTAAAATAATGATAAATTTTTTCATAATCACTCCTTACCGATAGAATAAGCGTGAACGTTATGAAAAACTATTCAACATGAAAAGAGTTTTAAATAGAAAGAATTTTAGTATAAATCTCTAAGCTTTAAGTATTATGTTTTTCTTATTATTAAATGAATTGTTAATTTGTGTGGGTAGTTTTGCTCAATGAATAAATTTATTGCTGTAACTTAACGTTAATTATAGAAAAAAGAGAATAAACTAAGCCCTAAAAGCGATGTTTTTAATTCGTTTTTAGGGCTTTAGTTTTATATTCAAAGACCGTCTTTTATTTTGTATCTCTATTAAATCTATTATTGTTTCAATTTTCTCAAAGCTTCTAATTCGTCTTGGAATGGAGAAATGCGAACAAGTTTTTCTATAATTGCAGGCATTTTTTCGCATACATAATCAATTTCTTTTTCTGTAGTAAATCTGCTTAAAGAAAATCTGATACTGCCATGAACAGCGGTAAATGGAACATTCATCGCTCTCAATACATGAGATGGTTCTAGTGAACCAGATGTGCAGGCACTACCTGAGCTTGCGCAAATACCTAAATCGCTCAAGTGAAGAAGAATTAATTCACCCTCAATGTATTCAAAACCAATATTTGTAGTGTTTGGAACTCTGTTGATAATTCCTGCATTCAATCTTGCATTGAATACGTTTTTAACAATATTTTGTTCCAATTTGTCACGAAGTCTTTTTATTTCGGTAGCTTCATATTTTAAGCTGTCCATAGCAAGTTCTGCAGCCTTTGCCATTCCGACAATATATGGAACATTTTCTGTTCCGGCACGTTTCCCACGTTCTTGGTGCCCACCGATTATTAGTGGTGTGATTAATGTTTTTGAATTTACGTACAAAGCGCCAATACCTTTAGGAGCGTGGAACTTGTGTCCTGAAATTCCCATTATATCAACACCCAAATCTTGAACATCAATAGGTAATTTCCCGGTAACTTGAACTGCATCAACATAGAATTTTGTTTGAGAATTTTTCGATTTAATTATTTCAGAAATCTTCTTAATAGGGAATACAACACCGGTTTCGTTGTTTGCATACATTACAGAAACAAGTGCGGTATCTTCATTGATTGCTTCTTCAAGTTGTGCTAAATCAAGTTCGCCATTTGAATTTACACCGATATAATCAACTTTATATCCTTCTTTTTCAAGACTTCTGTACAAGTTCAAAACGCAAGGGTGTTCAACTTTTGTTGTGATGATGTGGCGTTTATTTTTGTTCATGTTCAAAACTCCACGGATTGCTGTGTTTGCACTTTCAGAGCCACAAGATGTGAAGATAATTTCTTTTTCATCTTTTGCATTATAAAAATCTTTTAGTACTCCACGAGCCTCTTTTACTGCGTGGTTTGAACGTTTAGCAAACTCATATACACTTGAAGGGTTTGCGTACTCTTCTTTGAAATATGGAAGCATAGCCTCCAAAACTTCTGGAGCAACTTTAGTTGTCGCATTGTTATCTAAATATATTAAACCCATTTTTATACCTCTACAACTTCAATATTTTTATCAACGGTATCTTTCAGTGTTGTTTCAACGAAAGCCTTTAATGTAAGGTGCGAATTTTTGCAGCCTGAACATTTCCCACGAAGTTTTACCATTACTTTATTATCCTGAATGTCAATAAGTGTAATATCTCCACCATCTTTTCGTAATTCCGGAGAAATTTGATTTTCAATAACATTGTTTATTTTAAGGATTTTTTGTGCAGGAGTTAAAGCTCCAGCTTCTTTATTTTCTTTTTTATAATAAGTATCAATGATATCTTGAATTGCAGATTTACATTTTCCACAAGCACCACCGGCTTTTGTGTAGTTTGTAATTTCTTCAACTGTCTTTAAACCATTGATTTTAATTGCGTCCCAAATTACATTTTCAGTAACGCCAAAGCAGGTACAAACAATTTTTTCAGTTGTTTGTGTTTTTGCTTCTTCGTTCCTTAAGTCGTCTAAGTCTGTATAGTCGCCCCAATTCTTAAGAGCGTCTTCCAACGCTTCGTAGCCCATTACAGAGCAGTGCATTTTTTCCGGAGGAAGTCCACCTAATTGGTCTGCGATATCTTTATTAGTAATCTTTTTAACTTCATCAACTGTTTTCCCAATAATCATTTCTGTCAAAATGCTAGAACTTGCAACTGCAGAACCGCATCCGAAAGTTTGAAACTTGGCATCTGTTACAATGTTGTCTTTGATTTTTAAATAAATTTTCAAAGAATCACCACAAGCCAAAGAGCCGGCTTCTCCAATGGCGTCAGCATTATCAATTTTACCTACATTTCTAGGGTTTCTATAATGATCTATAACTTTATCTGAATAATCCCACATATCTTTTATCCTTATATTATCTAATACAGTAACTACATTTTATAATAAAAAAAATTATGGGAGTAGTTGCTTAATATAAAATTAATTATTTCTTAATTTATATGTTTTACACAAAAATTTTACGCTGTCCGTGCAGGACTAGTAAATTTATCCAATCGGAATTGTAGCTTTTTGGGGGGAATGCGAAGCAGGAAAGTTTTTGATGAGTGGAACTTTTAGTTCTTCAAAAATGTAATTTATATCTTCTTCAATATCTAAAAAATCTCCAATTGCAACAGCTTCCACATTTTTACGTAATTTTTCAATATTGAATAATTGTGTTACCATTTTATCGATTTTGTATGGTGGCTCGTTTAAATCTTCTAAAAACAAAGTAAATTTAAAATCAGGAATAAAGTCCTGTCCGCAGAGCGAAGCAAGAGTTGCAAGATTGCCGCCCCAAAAACGGCCTTCATAATCAAATTTTCCTTGCTGAACAGTTTGAAAGAATTTATCTATTGTATAATTACAAAGAGTTTCTTGACCAAAATCGCTCAAAATCATAGGGCCTGAAAAAGTTGATAAACCAGCACGTTTCAAAAACATTGCATTTAATGCCGTAATATCTGAATATCCGCAAAAAATCTTTGGATTTTCTCTAATTATGTTATAATCAATTTGGTTAATCAGGCGGATAGCGCCATAACCGCCCCTGAGGGCAATTATCGCATTTATGGATTGGTCTAAAAACATATTGTGCAAAGCTTTAAGTCGTTCTTCATCAGAACCTGCAAGATAGCGATTTTTAGAGTAAGTGTTTTCTGCAAGTTTTACCCTAAAACCTCTGTCCTCAAAGAATTTTATCCCTCGTTTAAGATTTGTATCATCTTCACCCATCGCACCTGATGGAGCCAAAATTCCGATTGTATCCCCTTTTTTCAATAATACCGGCTTAATAATGTTCATATTTTCCCCATAATTCTCATAATTATGTTATCATATTACCATGAACGAAAAATATATACCTTTGTACAGGAAATATCGTCCGCAAAAACTTGAAGAAGTTGTCGGGCAAGAACATATAAAAAAAGCTTTAAGAAATGCGATTGAGCTTGATAAAATCTCGCATGCGTATCTTTTTACTGGTCCTCGTGGAACAGGGAAAACATCAACTGCTCGTATTTTTGCAAAATCTTTGAACTGTAAAGAAGGTCCAACGATAAATCCGTGTGGAGTTTGCGAAAACTGTATTGATATTACAAATTCCACTCCAATGGACGTAATTGAAATTGATGCTGCAAGTAACAGAAAAGTTGAAGATGCACAAAATATTTTAGAAAAGGTAATGTATGCTCCTGTGAACAGTAGATACAAAATCTATATCATAGACGAAGTTCACATGCTATCAACTACTGCTTTTAATGCGTTATTAAAAACTCTTGAAGAGCCACCAAAAAATGTTATATTTATTCTTGCAACAACAGAAGTTCATAAGGTTTTGGATACCATCAAAAGTCGTTGCCAAAGATTTGATTTTAAACGAATTACAACAGACGATATTGTGAAACATCTTCGTTATATCGCTGATAATGAAAAAATTAATATAACAGATGATGCACTATTCACGATTGCTAAAAATTCTGCTGGTGGAATGCGTGACAGTATCGCTCTTTTAGATCAGTTGAGTGTACTTGATGGTGAAGAAGCTATTTCAACAGATGATATCAATAATCTTTTGGGACGTTTGTCTTTTGACACACTTAATTCTCTTGCTGACAAAATTGTTAATTCAAACCCGCAAGGTGCAATTGAAGACTTGGAAAAGATTTACAACTCAGGGAATGAGCCAGTTCAGATTTTGACAAACTTAATGGACTATTTGAAAAATCTTT
>USOK01000069.1 GCA_900556295.1 uncultured bacterium
TATTGCGTCTTCAGGACTTTGTTCCCGTAGAAAAGCGGATGAACTTATTGAGCAGGGTGTTGTTGCCGTTAATGGAAAAACTGTCAAAGAACTTGGCTACCTTGTTCAACCCAAGGATAAGGTTTTTGTAAATAAAAAGCTTATTCATCCTGAAAAGCATCTGTATTACAAGTTTTACAAGCCTGCGGGGTATATTACAACCTGTGATGATGAAAAAGGTCGTAAAACTATCTACGATATTTTGCCAGAAACATTGAATAATTTAAAACCGGTTGGACGGTTGGATAAAGATTCAACTGGACTTTTGATTTTGACGAATGATGGAGATTTGATAAATGCATTAACTCATCCGTCAGTAAAAGTTCCTAAGGTTTATATTGTAACAGTAAATTCTGCAGTGCACCGACATGAACTTGAACAAATGGCGAATGGTATTGAAATTGAGCCTAATAAGGTTGCATATGCAGACATTCAGGTTTTGGAAATAGATAACAAGCACACTGAAATGCAAATTACATTGTATCAAGGTATGAATAGGCAAATTAGAAAAATGTTTGAATATTTTGGGTATGAAGTAAAAGTTTTGAAACGAATTCAGCATGCGACTATTCAATTAGAAGGTTTGAAACGAGGAGATGTAAAACCGATTAAGCCCGCACAAATTAAGGAATTGAAAAACTTTTTAAATAGGGTTTCAAAATGATAAAGTTTGCGCTTTGTGGAAATATTGCATCCGGAAAATCTACTGTTCAAAAGCTTTTAGAAAATCAAGGATATAGAGTTTTAGATACTGATAAAGTCGCGCATGAACTTTTAACAGTAAATAATTCGGAGTTATTCTTAGAATTTAAAAAATTTGATGTCTTTGAAAATGGAGAGTTTTCCAGAGAAAAACTTGGGAAATTGGTTTTCACAAATAAAGAAATTAAACAAAAATTGGAAAATATCTTACATCCCCAAATAAGAGAAAAAATAAAAGAATTTTTTGAGCAAAACCAAAATGAAAAATATTTATTTGTCGGAATTCCGTTGTTGTTTGAAGCCAATATGACGGATTTGTTTGATAAAATTATTTTTATTTATGCAGATGATGACATAAGGTTGAAAAGGCTTTTGTACCGTAATGGTTACTCGGTTGAATATGCAAAAGCCAGATTAAATTCACAAATGCGACAAGAAGAAAAGACTCAAAAATCCGATTATGTAATAAACAATAACGGAAGTATTGAGGAATTAATTAAAAATATAAATCTGTTTTTGGAAACGATTTAGGCTCTACCAATATCAAAGTGCCATCTTTCGCTTACTTTTCTAAAATCTCCGCCCCATCTCATGCCGATACTTTTTGCGTAGTTTGCAAGTTTTTTATAATCAGCATCTTTTCCGCTTGCGATGTTGATGTCAATCGCTCTGCCTTGGCAATGAAGTGAGTTCTTCGCTGCATATTGTGGTCTGGTTCTCAATAAGTGCTCTTGTTGCGCACGAGTTCTAAACCCACTTGTTATAGAAACTTTCATGCCTTGAGATTTGGCGTAGTCTAGAAGCATCATCGTTTTTTCTTGCATTTTAGGGGCAAGCTTACTTATTTTATCTCCATTAGCACCGTAAGCATTGTAGTTTAACGGTCTGAAGTTCGAATTTGATGCGTTGCTTGGTTTGTTGCTTGGTTTTGAAAAATCTATTGAAAATAAAGAAGATGTAAATATTGGGTTGTTAAGGTAATTGTTTTGCCACATAGTAGCCCAAGGGTTTTGATAAACATAATTACAATTGCCAAAACAATAATTATTAGAATTATTAAGTTTTTGGAAATTCAACAATCCCATGATATCCCCTAATTTTTCCTCTGTATTTATATAAAGTATTTTAAGGTTAGGAAATTGCGATTTATGTAAAGATATGTTAAACAGGAATAAATACATAAGCTTTGTCTGTTTTCACAATTTCATCTTCCATAACATCGCTGCATGCTTTGCCGTTGCCGAGAGCAACAGTTACATGCCCGTCTTGTCCGATTTTTTTATGCTCTCCATTTTTATTCACGTAAGGTTCAAAAGCGTCATAAACAATAACGCTTCCTTTAGGTAAAGATGCTAGTTCATTCCCTTTAACTTTTACTTCTTTAAAATTAGGGTTATCTCTCAAGATATATTTGCAATATTCTCCATTACCGTCAATATATGGACCAAAACCGCTTTTTACCATCGCATTTTTAACAAATCTTGCGCATAATGGCTTTTTGCGTTCATTAGGCAGACCTTCTACAACATTTTTTGCAAGAATTGCCCCCTTTTTAGCGTTGTATTTCACACCATGGTAAAGGGCTGAATTTGTTTCGTTAACTGTTTTTAGACTATTTTCAAGTGAATCAATTGAAGATACTTGACTGGAGTTACTTAAATTTAGTGCATTCCCCCAAATGTTCTGTGAGTTTTGGTAATTTGATTGAAAAATTGAATTATTGTTCGGTATAAAAGCATAGTTCTGCATTTGCCAAATATTATTCATAGGCATATTGTAGCCATAGAAATTGTTTGCAGGCATGAATAAATTCATCATGTTCCTGAACGGATTGAACATATTCATGAACGAAAAACCGTAATTGTAATTGTTAAAACAATTATTAAACCACATAACCTATTTACCTAATCCTAACCTTATTTATATAAAGTATTTGTTTCTCAAAAAATTGCGTTTATTGTAAATAAATGTAAATTTGATTAAAGAATTAGTCGATTTATGCCGAAAAATAATTTGAGGTTAGTTAATGTACGATAATATAACAATTTTTTATAAAGATGCAGAGATTATAATAACTCCTTTCTCAGCCGGAAGGGTGATAAAATTGTTAAAAAAAAGAATTGCAAATGGTGAAGAAACAGCTCAAAATTATACATTTTTGGCAGATGCATATTGGGCCAAAAAAGATAATAAAAAAGCTTTCAAATACGTGCTTAAAGCAAAGAAAATAGATCCTGATTATTATTATGCTGATGTTGTTGCTATAAGGATTTTGAGTGAAGAAGGCAAGTACTCTAAAGCGGAATATTATGTAAATGATTTGTTAGAAAAAGCTCCTGAAGATTATTATTTAGCATATACTTCTGCGGCGGAGGTTTATATTAGCCCTGCTTTTGCCGGACGAAAAAATAGAGTTGTTCAAAAATTTGCAGAAAAGATTCTTGCACACGAAGATGACGGTTCTTTCCAATATTTAAACTGTTGTATTTTTGTCTATGAAAATTTGTTATTTGATTTTGATATGGCGTTAAAATATTACATAAAAGCATTTAAGAGAAATCCTATTATGATGCTTTCATTGGAGTGGTTGGTTTTTATAATTGTTCTTATTTTTCAAATAATAGTTACAAAGTTAAAATTAAATATAACTTATGTTCAGTGCATTAATTTAACCAAATTTTTTATGAAAAAAGAAGAATATTATTATTTTATTTCAGATCCGTATAATAGTGATTTACCGCCAGAAAAGATGATAGAGTGTATTGATAAAGCAATAAAAATTAATCCTTTGCCTCAATATCGGATTAGAAAAGGTGAAATTTTGTTTTGTATTGGGGAGCATTATCAAGAGGCGATTGAGGTTTTAAAAGATGTTTTAGAAGAAGACAGTAGCTTTAAAGAGTGCTATAAAGTAATAGCTTTGAGTTATCTTGAATTGGAAGATTATCCAAACGCTTTGAGGTATATAAATCTTGCGATTTTGAACAGTCAAGATGACGAATATTTATATAAATTGAAATCAAAGATTTTGAAATATTTGAATAAACCAGATGAAGCATTGAATGTTTTGTTAAAATTTTACGAAAACTATCCTGATGATATGGAAATAGAAAACACAATTGCGTCTGAGTATGAAAAAAGAAAGGAGTATGCTAAAGCACTAAGTTTTATAAATAAATCTCTTTTAAAAGAAAAAGATAGTGACAAATATTTAGGTAAAGAGATAATTTTGGTTCAAATGGAAAGATATGAAGATGCAATAAAGGCGGCAGAAAAATCAATTGAACTAGAAGAAAATGGATCAGCATATTATTGGCTGGCGTTGTCTTACGGGAGATTAGAACAGTATTCAAAAGCTCTAACTGCAATTAATAAGTCTATTTTATTAGACGGTGGTGACATGTGGAGCTTCAAAATTCAATCTGAAATTTTAGGAGCTTTAGGAAACAATAAAGCCGCTGAAAAAGCTTATAAAAAAGCCAAAGAACTTGGGTTAAAAGAATGACGACTACCCCTTAGTACCTCGCTTCTTAGGCACTTAGCTGCATTATCAGCCGAATTCGAACTTAACGTCTTATCGTCATATCGACTTAGCGTCTTTTATTCTTCATACGACCTTAGTGCCCTAGAAAGTAGGTCGGGGTACCTACCCCGACATCATGAATATTGGTACAATAGTTACAACACCGCTTCTTCTTGTCTTTTAAACTGCATTTCGTACAAATATTTATACTTTCCGCCTTCAATATTCATCAATTCATCATGTGTTCCTAGTTCTGCAAGTCTGCCTTCGTCTACAACTGCAATTCTATCTGCGTTTTTAATAGTTGACAATCTGTGCGCAATTACAAAAACCGTTTTGTTTTGAATCAAGTTATCAAGTGCCTTTTGTACAATTGCTTCTGATTTATTGTCTAAAGCAGATGTTGCTTCATCTAAAATAACAATAGGCGCATCTTTTAGCATCGCTCTTGCAATAGCAACACGTTGTCTTTGCCCGCCTGATAAAGTTGTTCCTCTTTCACCAACATAAGTGTCCAATCCTTTTTCTAAGGAGTGTGCGAATTCATCAAGATGTGCCATTGTAATAACTTTTTCAATTTCAGCTTCTGTCGCATTCTCGTTGCCCATTAAAATATTTTCCTTGATTGTTCCAGAGAACAAGAAATTGTCTTGAAATACGAAGGAAATATTCTGTCTTAATGCGTCTAGGTTGAATTTCCTTATATCAATTCCATCAATGTCAATTTCTCCTGATGTTACGTCATAAAATCTTGGTAACAAACTTACAACAGTACTTTTACCGCCTCCTGAGTTGCCAACAAGAGCAATTGTTTCACCTTTGTTTACGTGAAGGTTAAAGTCTTTTAATACAGGAGTGTTTGGCTCATATTCAAAGTTAACGTTTTTGAAGTCAATAGAGCCAGTCAACCCCTTAATTTCAACAGAATTTTGAGGAGATTCGATTTGTGGTTGTAAATCGAACAATTCAAATACACGGCTCATTGCTACAAATACACCCTGCAAATTTGTTAAGGTATTACCAAGAGTTTTGGTTGGTTTGTATAATAATAATAATGAAGTTACGAATGATGCAAAACTGCCAGCAGTCATTTGCCCTGTCAAAATCAAGTGGTTTCCGTATGCCATAACAAGTGCAATACCTATTGAACACACAAAATACATAATCGGAGACATCCAGCCTACGCGTTTTGTTAATGACATTGCAAGGTGGAATTGTTCTAAAATTTGATTGTCAAATTTTTGGTTTTGGTCATCTTGCAAGTTGTAAGCTGTCATAATTTTGTTGCCGGCAAATGTTTCATTAAAGTTTGTAGTCATGTTTCCGCCAACAACCATAGTTGCATTAGAAACTTTCTTAATTCTTTTTCTAATCAAGGTAACAGGAGTGACTGCAATAGCCATAATTGTTACACCAATAATTGCCAATTTCCAGGAGTTGTATAGCAAAACGCCAATAAGCCCAATTAAACCGAAGAAAGTTGCAATGAAAGATTTTAACATGTCGATTATGTTTCTGGATGCTGTATCAGGATCTGACAAAAATCTTGTCAAAACGATTCCGGAAGAGTTAACGTCAAAGAATTGCGGATCCATTGAAGTTAATTTTTTAAACAAATCTTTTTTTAATGACATTGAAATTTTTTGTCCGGTCCAGTCAGTTAAGTAGTTACTTAAATATTTTAAAATACCTTGAAAAAGAGCAAATCCGATAATCCCAAACGGGATTATTGCAGCCAAAAAGGCTTGAGAGTGGACGGCTATGCCGAAATATGACCAAGTATGTTCTGGATTCCCGTTAATAACAAAGTCCAAATACGGTTTAAGCGCTAAAGCAACGACACCATCAAGCAAACCTAAAGGTATTGCAATGATAAGGTTAATTATTGCTCTAGGCAAAACTGGTTTTATATAAGGAAAAATTTTCTTTAATAAATATTTATAGTTAAAAGCCTCTTTTGATACAGTGTTCTGTAGCTTGTAGTTGTAATCCATGCATATCCCCTTCTTATGTACAGTTAACATTATCTCATGAAAAAAATTTTTGTGTTATATTTTACATATTAAAGAAATATAAATAAGGAGAAGATATGAAAATTTGTGTAATCGGAACAGGATACGTCGGACTAGTAGCAGGTACTTGTCTTGCTGATATGGGAAATGACGTAATTTGCGTAGATAATGACTTAGAAAAACTTAAAAAATTAGAAGACGGAATTGTTCCGATATATGAACCTGGACTTGAAGAGTTAATCAAGGCAAATGTTATGGAAGGTCGTTTAAAATTTTCATCTGACCTTGACAAAGCTGTAAAGGAATCCCTAGTTTGCTTTATCGCAGTAGGAACTCCGCAGAGTGAAGATGGATCTGCCGACATGCAATATGTGATGGCTGTAGCGGATAGTATTGGTAAAGCTATTAATGGTTATAAGGTAATTGTTGATAAATCTACAGTTCCTGTTGGAACAGCAGACAAGGTTGCTGAAACTATTCGGAAACATTATTCCGGAGAGTTTGATGTTGTATCAAATCCAGAATTTTTAAAACAAGGTGCAGCAGTAGACGACTTTTTGAAACCTGACAGGGTTGTAATTGGTTCAAATTCGCCCAAAGCAACTGCAATTATGCAAGAAGTTTATGCTCCATTTTTTAGAACAGCAAGTCGTTTTGTGATAATGGATGTGAAATCTGCAGAGATGACCAAATATGCTGCGAATTCGTTCTTAGCAGTAAAAATATCTTACGCAAACGAAATCGCAAATATCTGCGAAGCAGTTGGTGCAGATGCAGAAATGGTAAGAATTGGAATGTGTTCTGACAAACGAATTGGTTCTCAATTCTTATTCCCAGGACTTGGATACGGTGGAAGTTGTTTCCCAAAAGACGTTAAGGCTCTTTTAAAAACTGCAAAAGACAACAATTGCGGATTTAGACTAATCGAAGCCGCAGATGAAGTAAATAAAGAACAAAGAGTAATCTTTATCACCAAAATTCTTAACCGCTTCGGAATGAACTTGGCAGGCAAAACTTTTGGTGTTTGGGGGTTGACATTCAAACCTAAAACAAATGATATGAGGATGTCTCCTGCAATTACCATTATTAATGCGTTGTTAGAGTTTGGTGCAACAGTAAAAGCCTATGATCCTAAAGGTTTTGAACAAGCAAAAACAATATTTGGTGACAGGATTACTTATGCCAAAAATTCTTATGATGCTTTAGAAAATGCTGATTGCATGCTTTTATTGACTGAATGGAATGAGTTTAGACGCCCTGATTTTGATAAAATCAAAGGTTTGATGAAAGCTCCAGTGATATTCGACGGGAGAAACCAATATGATGCAGAACGTTTGAAACAGCGAGGTTTCGAATATCATTGTGTAGGAAAAAGAAGTGTTTAACAAGAGCTTAAAGTCCAAATTTAGTTTAACTAAATTTGGACTTTTTATAATAAAGAAGTTTTTTATTGACATTTTATATTTTTCAGGCTAAAATAGAATTACTTTGAGAGAAGATTGAAAACTGAATATGGGCATGTGGTACTCTGCCGAACACGAGCTGACTAAATGTCAGGTCGGGTGAGAGGGGTAGACACGCTCAACGTCAAAAAGTTGAAA
>USOK01000070.1 GCA_900556295.1 uncultured bacterium
TAGAGAACGGAGATAAGATAAAAATTGATATTCCAAACAGAACAATGGAACTTTTGGTTAACGAAGCCACCCTTGACAATCGTCGGAAAAACTTAAAACCATTTGAACCTAAAGTCAAATCCGGCTACTTGTACAAATATGCTAAAAATGTGCAAGACGCCTCACACGGAGCAATAGTCTAAATTTGTGTTATCATGAAGTTATGCACAAGTTGGAAGATTTTAGAAACGAAATTAGCAAATGTTCGAAATGCGGATTGTGTCAGTCGGTTTGCCCGATTTACAAATTGACAGGGAACGATTGCGCTGTTTCTCGTGGAAAATTTATTATGCTCGATGGAGTTTTAAAAGGCGATTTAAAACTCAATAAAACCATAAACAAATACCTCGATTTATGCCTAAAATGTGACAAATGCTCAAATTTTTGTCCAAGTGCGATTGATGTTTGCAAAATCTTTGAAACTGCCAAATACGAATACGCCCAGAATTCGTTTTGGAGCAAATTCGTTTTCTTTTTAGAATCAAAATTTGTATTCGGAAATTTCTTAAAATTAATGAAGATTTTTTCTGACTCAAAGAAAAGAAAGAAAACACAAAACACAAACTTAAAACTTTTATATTTTAAAGGTTGTGTAAACAACATTTATCCTCAAGCAGATAAATTTTTGCATAAACTTTTTGACAATTCTAATATTGAAATTATTGAAAAAGATTTTGATTGTTGCGGTTTACCTTTTTTGTCAAGCGGGAATTTAGAAAGATTTGAAGAAGTAAAAAAACACAATCTTGCACTTATGGACTGCGATTTTGATTATATCTTGACCGACTGCGCAAGCTGCGAAAGTACGTTAAAAAAATACGCAAAAGCAAAATTTATCAATCTTGGCGAACTGATTGCACAACAGAATATAAAATTCAAATTTGAAAAACCGATAAAAGTAACATTCCACAAGCCTTGTCACCTCGCAAATGATGATTTTTGGTTAAAAATTATTGAAAATTGTGAAAATGTTGAATACGTAAAAATGAATGATTATGATGAGTGCTGTGGATTTTCGGGAGAATTTGCAATAAAAAATCATAAAATATCACAAGAATTATCTAAGCAAAAAGCACAAAATGCAATTGCTACAGGTGCAGACTACATCGTTACAACTTGTCCTGCGTGCGTTTTGGGGATAAAGCAAGGATTGATTGGTATAAAAAATGTCCCGAAAGTGCTTTCGTTAAGCGATTTTTTAAATATGGGAACATTTCCCCAGCACCCGCACTCGTAACACTCACTATTCATTCGTGAACAACTGCTCCCTCCAAAGGGGTGAGGAAAAATTCGAAAATATAACTAGATAACAAATTAATTAGTCCAAACAGAATTAAGTTCAATATTAAGAGCTATACAGATTTTAACAACAATTACAATAGTCGGATTAGCTTTTCGATTTTCAATCATATTGAGATACTTTGTAGAAATATCAACCATTTCAGCAAGTTTTTCCTGCGAAAGTCTTTTTCTAAGACGCTCTATCCTAATATTATCGGCAACTCTTTCTAAAATCAATTTATCATCCATACCAATATACTACGCAACTTGACAGATATAATGTATCCATTATAATTTAATTATAATGAACTATATTTCAACAAATAGAAATATAATTTGTTTTATGGAAATATATTGCGGTGTTGAAAAATATCTAAAACCGGGTATAATGAGAAGTACATCATCACGTTGGTAAGAAAGAGGTTTTATGAAGTTTAAAGCGTTCACATTGGCTGAAGTCTTAATAACGCTTGGAATTATTGGTATTGTAGCAGCATTAACAATCCCGAGTATTATTTCGGCATACAGAAAAAAAGTAACTGAAACAAAATTAAAACAAACATATTCAATATTATCAACAGCATTGACTAATGCAGAAGCTCAATTAGGAGAACCTTATCATATTTATTATAATGAAGATCAATGCCCACAAAATACTTTTTATTGTCACGACGACTTATTATACCAAGATTTTATAAAACCTTATGTTTCAGAAAATGTAAAAGAAATAAATACAAATGCGAATAGCAGTGCATGTTGGGCAAACATAAATCCACCAAGAAATGCTTTTATACTTTTTGGCAAATGTGCAATTTTTCCAAATGGCACCAGTATTGTAATATATAATGCAACTATTCATGTTATTACTGACCCTTATAGTTCAAAAAAAATATCTCTTACTCCAGGAAAAAATTTATTTAATGTTGGTCCTATTTTTTCACAATGCACAGGAATTCCTACGAAATATTGTTTGAATAATGTTCCGCATGTATTAGCTCCATTTCATCAAATTGACGATCCAGGGTTAGGGTATATATATACAATAAGATATCGTGGGAAGTTCACAAATGAACAAATGAAAGAAAACTGCTCAAAGACTTCTAACGAATATGCAACTCGAGCAGCCTACTGTTTCCAAATGTACTTGGAAAATAATTTTACGTTCCCAAAAGACTATCCAATACGGTTTTAAAAAAGTAAGGCGGGATAAATCTCCCGCCTTTTTAAATATTATCATATATATTTATTTACCCAACTCGCTAGTTCTTAGTAGGGTGGGGAAAACGGAGTGTCCCCACCATTTCTCTTTTCTATTTTCCTAGTTCGCTAGCTTTTTTAGTGGTTTGATCGATTACATCATAGAACAATTTGTCTGAATGTTCGTCGTTCATTACAGAAATTCCTACAAATGTGCAACCACCTTTTGTTGCGACGTTATCTATCAACGTTTGAACAGGAATTTCACCTCTCTGCATAACCATTTTAGCTGAGCCGATTGCGGTTTGAGTTGCTAGTTCAAGAGATTTGTCATAATCAAGTCCTAGTTTTTCGCCTGCACGAGCCATATCTTCAATAACTTTATAGAAAAACGCCGGACCTGAACCGGAAATTGCTGTTACAATATCCATTTGAGATTCTGATACTTCGATGGCTTTACCGATATTTGAAAGAAGTTCAATAACAAATTCTGCATCTTCTTCACTTGCGTAAGCTCCTTTGCATACTCCACTCATACCTTCAAGCACAAGTGCCGGAGTGTTTGGCATTACGCGAACAACTCTTTGCATACCGATAATTTTTTCTATTTTAGATGTTGTAACACCTGCGCAAATAGAAACTAAAAGTTTGTCAGGAGTTAATTCGTTTTTAATTTCTTCTAAAACAGCCGGTTCGTAGTTTGGTTTTGTTGCAATGAAAATAACATCACTTTCCATAACAAGTGCGCGATTGTCTGTGATTACGTCAATTCCGAGTCTTTGTGAAGCTAATTCTGCAATCTCACAATTTACTTCTGACCCTTTAATATTTTCTTTTGGCAAAAATTTTGAAGAAATTGTGCCTTTAATGATGGCACTAGCCATTTTACCACATCCAATAAAACCAATTTTACATTTTTTGTTCATATTATTTAACCTGCCCCTCTTTTTTGGTTGACTAAATAGTTTTTTTAATTTACATTGGAATTATACGACAAATATAAATTAAAAGGAATAAAGAAAAATGAGACGTACACTAGAAGGAACAAAAATTAAAAGACAACACGTAAGCGGATTTAGAGCTAGAATGGCAACACCTGGCGGACAAGAAGTTTTGAACAGACGTCGTGCTAAAGGTCGTCATAAATTAGCTATCTCTGCTAAAAAACGTGCTTAATTGTAGGCATTCTGCGGGAATGATATTTTACCCCCAAAGAATCTTCAATTAGTAAAAATACTTCAAATACAGCAGGTCTTTTATTTGGACATGCTGTATTGTTGTGAGTAGATGAGCGATTTGTTATTTAGGTTGCCCACTCGAAATCATAGATTTCGGTTCTCCCGCAAATGGAGAACATGAAAGTTTTCAGATGTTACCAAAACAATTCAGATTAAAAAATAAAATGGCATTTTCTGCCACATATAGAGTAAAAAACTCCTCTCACAAGGGCGGAGTAACTTTGTTTGCCGGAATTTCCAAAAAAGACGCAGACACTCCAACTAAAGTCGGTTTTGTTGTTTCTAAAAAAACGCACAAAAGAGCTGTAAAAAGAAATCGCCTTAAACGCCTAATGAGAGAAAGTTACAGACTTGCATTAAAAAATAATAATCTGGGGAATTCTCAAAACTACTTATCACTTGTTTTTGTCGGTTCAGAACATGCTCTTGGCAAAAATTTTGCCGAAATTCAAAATATAATTAATAATCTTATACAAAGGCTAAAATAATGCTTGAAGGAATTTTTGCAGAAAACGTTCTTAATCATCCTAATGTACGCCCATATCCACAACAGCCGCAGGAAACTTCCGGCTATTATGTTGGCACACAGGCAATTTTCAGATATTCTTTAAAAAATTCGGATTATCCAACACTAATTATTCCTGATCCATTGTTTGACAACGCTGGCGGGATGATTAAACCCGGCTATTATGAACTTGCATTATAGATAATATTGCATTATCTGACATGCGCGATTTTTTAATACTTATTCAATCAAAAGAACCGATTGCCGTAATTCCTGTAATAAAAATTGAAGAAGATGCTACTGAACAAACCCGTTTAAATAACAAAATCGTAAAAAAAGAACTTAAAAAAGAAGCTAAGGCTCGAAAAGACACAAACGAAAAACGAGCTAAAGTCGGCATGCCGGAAGATATTCCACAAATTCATATGGAGGCTTCTATAGAATATGAACCTAAAGGAAAATATTATCTAATTAAGTACCAAAGAGGCACTATAAAAGCTTGGGGAGCTTTTAAAGGTTAAAATTTTTATATAAACATTGTTAATATTTCTTAAAATTTTCTAAAGTTTTGCAATTTTTAAACCGTAAAATACTTTATAGAAGTATGTGCAATCATGGAGATTTTTAATTAAATAAGAAAAGGAGTATAAGCTTATGGTTTAAATAGAAGATAGTGATGAAAAAGTTGATTTAATATTTCGTTACAAATACGCAAATAAATATTTTTTCAGACTTAATATTTAGTATAGTAATGTGCAAAAAAATTTGACTAACAAACAATAAGGAGTATTACTTATGAACAAAAAGCAATTAATTATTGCAGCCATTGCAGCGGTGATGTCTGTTTCCTGCGTAAACGCAGCAACAGATATTACTGGTATCACTGGCAACAACGGGATTTTCAATATCAACCCTGAAAAAGTTAATGGCGAAGTTGGTTACAGAAAATATGACAACTTTAACTTGGATGCAGGTGATATTGCAAACTTGATTTACAAATCTGGTTCTTCATCCCGAGATATCGAAACTTTCATTAACCTTGTAAATAGCGGGGTTAATATTAATGGTATTTTGAACACAGTACGTGATGGCAGTTTCTATAACGGACGTGCAGTATTTATTACCCCTGGTGGTATGACAATCGGCGCATCCGGCGTTTTGAATGTTGGTTCTTTAGCTGTAGCTACTCCAACAAGTCCTGCATATAACAAATTAACAAGTGAATATGCTGCTGGCAATTATGCAAACATCAATAATATTTCTCACTTGTTGAACGGAACTGAAAACATTGGAAATATTACTGTTAATGGTAAGATTCTTGCAAGAGAAGGCGTTCAACTTAGAGGCGGACAAATTAATGTTGGTGCTAATGGTGCAATTGTAAACGGTATTACATCTACTGAAGCATTTACTGACCGCTCTACAGCTGCAACTCAAGCTGCAAATTTGTTTAATAACCTAGTAAATACTGATGGTATTAGAACTGCATCATCATTTACAAGAAATGGTTCAAATATTCAAATCAAATCATCAACCGGTGTTGATATTGCAGGTAAAGTAATTAACGGTGCAGCTGACGCATCAGGTATTACATCCGCTCAAGGCAATAGCGGTGTATTTATTACAAATAGCGGTTCTAACGGAACAAAAATTTCCGGTTTAGTTCAATCAACACACGAATTGAACGTATTTAACAAAGCCGGTGATATGAACATCTCAGGTACACTTAAAAACGAAGGTGCTAACTTGAATGTTTCTAACAGAGGTGGTAACGTCACAATTGGCGGCACATTGACTACAGATCACAATTTGGCTGTTACTAACAACAGCTCAACTGGCTCTTTAGCATTCACAGGTACTGCAAAAGCTGATGGCAATGCGAACTTTGTTAACGAAGGTAACGGCGGCATGAATGTTACTGGTGCAGTTTCAGGTAACAATGCTAGATTTATCAACCGTGGCGGTAAATTAGTAATTGCTAACACTGGTGATAGAGTTGTAGCTAACAGAGTTGATATCACTAACGAAGGCGATGGCGGTATGTCATTAGCTGGTATCAAGGCTGAAAATGGCTTATACGCAGTTAACCGTAAAGGCAACTTGACAGTAAACGGTCACTTGACTACAGGTGACGACGCAACAATCAGTATTAAGAATAACGAAACAGCTGGCAAATTTGAAATCGCTTCTGGCGGACATGTTGATGGTCAAGGCAAAGTTGCACTTAAAAACCAAGGTGACGGTGGTATGATTATTGCCAAAGGCGCTAAAGTAACAAATGATAATGCAATGAATAAAGCTGAAACAGCTATTGTTAACGAAAACGGAGCAATGCTTGTTGATGGAGAAATCACAAACTATGGTAATATGGCTATTAACAACTCAGGTTCAGGTTTGACATTTACTAAAAACTCAGTTGTTACAAATGAAGGTCAGTTGAAAGTTAAAAACTACGGAGCTGACGGCATGACAATTGTTGGCGACATTAATAACACAGGTAATGTTACATTCTATAACGATGCAGGTAAAATGAAACTTGCAACAGCAGAAGATGGAACAAAAGCCGGTAATATTACAAATGAAGATGGTAGATTAATTATCTGGTCAAGAAATAACTCAACAGGTATTTCTGCAGCATCTTCTAGTAAAATTATTAACAATGGTAATGGTAATAGTTTAGCTATTAAACATACTGGTACAACTGCAGCTGGTTCAAAAGGTCTTGACCTTCAAGGAACAATTAGAAATGATGGCGAAACTGCAATTAACAACTACAGTGGAGATATGTACATCTCTGGTAATATTCAATCAGACGGTTCTTTAGGTATTATCAACAGAGCTGGTGCTGGTAAAGCTGATTTCGCAAGCGCAGGTTCAATTACAAGTGATAAGAACATCAATATTAAAAACTACGGTTCAGGCGATATGACTGTAAATAACACAATCACAAACAACGGTAGATTGAACGTCATTGCAAACACTGGTAAATTGAATTTAGGTGGTACTGTTCACAACGATAGCAATGGTGCTTTAGATGATAATAACGGTTTCTATGCAGTTTCAAGAGATCAAGGTACAGGTATCAATTTATCAAGTGAGTTTAAAGCTGATGGTGCAGGTCAAAACCTAATTAAAAACATTTCAGGCTCTGAAGGCTTGGGATATGAAGGTAATATCAACGCATCAGGCAGCCAAACTGAATTGTATAACCAAAAAGGTAATATGACAGTTGGTGGAACACTTGCAACGACTGGTGACGGTAAAGTTGTAGTCTTGAACAAAGGTGACGGAATGACAGTAAACGGAACAATTTCAAGTGCCAAAGATGTTAAAGTTGTAAATAAAGGTTCAGAAAAAGCAATAGTGGATGAATCTAAAATTACAGCTCCAAATGAGAAAAAATTCTATGAACAATTGAAACAATCAAGTTTATAGAAACATACGAAAAAGAGTACCTATAAAAAGGTACTCTTTTATTATAAAAAATGCTTGCATTTTATTTTTCAGCATTACATAATTAGATGTAAGCGAAATAGATATCGCGGGATGGAGCAGTCTGGTAGCTCGTCGGGCTCATAACCCGAAGGTCGT
>USOK01000071.1 GCA_900556295.1 uncultured bacterium
ATGTTATTGGTAAATGCTCTTGATTGCGATGAAAAATTTAAAGAAATTGTTGAAAAAGCAGCAATTTTACACGATATCGGCAAAATCGGCATCCGTGATTCCGTTCTTCAAAAAGAAGGTAAACTGACAGATGAAGAATATAAACACATACAAGAACACGTAAAAATCACTCATGACATTCTGGAAAAAATTCATACCTCAGAAGATTTCAAACAGATCACAGACATTGCTTGTTCTCACCATGAAAAATACGACGGTTCAGGCTATTACAGACATTTGAGCGGTGAAAATATCCCCTATGGTGGGAGAATTCTTGCTGTTGCAGATGTTTTTGATGCAATCACATCAAAACGTCACTACCGTGATAAAATGCCTATACAAAATGTTATAGACATTCTTATTTCAGGCAAAAACAAACATTTTGATGGGAATTTGGTTGACAAATTCTTACAAATCCCTGTTGACAGAATTATTTTGGTATTCTTAACAGAAAATCATCACAGTTTTAAAGAAGGGGATAGGGAGGAATTAAGCCACTACAATCTGCTTGATATTTACAATTTCATCATTAATGAAAATTCATCTGATGAACAAAAGCATATTGCAGAATTGTTTAATTTCTATTATTCTGGAAATGTACAATAAAAGAGAGGGTTACAACCGTATTAATGCGTAAATTATTTTCTACAGTTTTAATATCAGCTTGTTTATCAACTCCTGTACTAGCAGAAGGATTTGATGCAATTCAGCCTGCAAACCCTTTTACACCACAACCAATTCCGGTTAATACTATTGCAATTCCATTAAAAAAAGCGACTCTTACACACAACAGCATCCACAATCAATACGTTATAGCTTTTGACAGGTTTATGCAAAGCAACGTAAAATCCGCTTATATGGATTTTAAAGTCCTAATTGAAACTATGGACGAAAGTGATTTTGCTTATATGAAAATGGCTGAAAATATGGCAGATATCGGTTTTTTTGACCTGTCTAACCTTTCTGCTTCAAAAATTGAAGATAAAGAACTTGCAGACTTTTTATTGGGCGATATCAAACTTTATTACGGCATCAGCAAAAAACTAAAACCGGACGATGAAATTTATTTAGGCGAAGTTTTTTCTAACATAATTTATAATGACCAAAGCCGAGAAGCGACATCTGAACTTGTCAAAAATACAGAATTAATGGCAAATTCCGATTACGCAAACTACCTTGTAGCCCTCGGATACCTAAAATCAAACGATTTTGTAGAAGCCAATAATTATATAGATACCGCAATAAAAATGAATGCGCAAAACCTAAATTACAAAAAACTTAAAGCAGAAATTTTATCACAAGGCAAAAAGCCACAAAATGCTTTAAAAATAGTTGATTACATAAAATCTCAAAACTTGTACACAGCAGATTTTTCTAAAAAAGTAAAATCTCTTGAACAATATGTTCTATACAAATCTCAAAAAGATTACGCTGAAAAAATGTATCACCTCGGCTATTACTACTATTACGAAAATGAATATTCAAAAGCAATGCGTTCACTGCAAAGCTCTTTGACAACGAAGAAAAAACATAACAAAGATGTTTATGCAATACTATCAAGAGTATATTTTGACATGCAAGAGTACGAAAAAGCCCAAGATACAGCACAAAAAGCTTACAAACTCGATAGTGGAAACTCAACAGTTCTACTTGTTCTAGGAGATTTGAACTTTAGATCCGGCGATTACAAAAATGCTCTAAAATATTACAAAGACGCAGAGTCAAAAGATAAAACATCTTCAATCTGTTCAGTTAAAGTTGCCCAAACTTATGAACAATTAGGCAAAGAAAAGAAAGCAACAGAAATTTATGAAAAAATTCTGAAAACTTATTCTGACAATTGGGTTGCATACTATAAAATTGCACTAAAAGATAAATCAAAAGAACTTGCTTACCTAAAAAAAGCTATTGCAATCAATATGAACTACAAAGACGCATGGCTTGATTTAGGGCGTGTAGAAATTGAACGAGGCAACTTTTTTGAAGCTAAAAAATACCTCAACGTAGCTAACTATATTGACGAAAACGATTTTAGATATTATTATTATCAAGGATTGATTGCAAAAAATCAGGGCATGAAACAAGAATCCGAAAGATATTTCAAAAAATCTTTACTTCTAAACCCTGATTACGCACCTGCCAAAGAGGAATTAAGCATATGAACAAAAATATTCTGATAGTTGAAGACCATGAACTTACAAGATTTGGACTAAAAACAACATTCGAAAATGTAGATTTTGTAGACAATATCTATGAAGCAGACTCTGCAGAGACAGCTATCCGGATTTTTAACAATAAAAATATTGATATCATTATCATGGACTTAGGCTTGCCAAATATGAACGGTATTGAGGCAACTAAACAAATTCGTTCAGCTAATAAGGATGTAAAAATTATTATCTTAACTTCTCACAACGATGAAAAAGAAGTTCTAAACAGTTTGAAAGCTGGCGCAAACGCTTATTGCTCAAAAGAAATTAATCCTCAAAGATTGATTGAAGTTGTTCGCTCCGTGGCAGACGGCGCTGCATGGTTTGATCCAAGTATTGCGCACATCGTATTAAAGGCAAGTGCAAGCTCTCCAACAATAGAAACAAGCGACAATAGAAAAGATTACGATTTGACTTCTAGAGAAGCTCAAATTTTGAAACTTATGACAGAAGGTTACAGCAATATGGAAATTGCCCAAATCCTTGTCATAAGCATAAATACAACAAAAGCTCACGTTGCAAATATTTTGCAAAAATTGGAAGTTGATGACAGACTTCAAGCTGCCCTAAAAGCCCTAAAGAACAAGATTGTATAAGGATTGAAAATGCTATGCCGGAACTCATAAATGTTTTACTGGTTGACGACAATTCTAAATATTTGAAAGACGCCCTCCCGTTTTACGGTTATGAGGTAACTACGGCATTTGACGGTATTCAGGCATTAAAAGAACTCGCAAACAAAAGTAAAAATTTTGACATCGTGCTTCTTGATGTTATGATGCCTAATATGAACGGATGGCAAACACTAAAAGAAATCCGTTCAAACGAAAAAACTAAGTATTTACCCGTAATAATGCTTACTGCAGTAAATGAAGAAGAAAAAATGGTTGCGGGTTTGAAAATCGGCGCAGACGACTATATCGTAAAACCATTTATTCTGCCTAATCTCCTTGCGAGAATGGAAGCCGTATTAAGACGCTCCAAATGGCAAACCCCAATAAAAACTTCTCATAAAAAAGAATTACCTCCAGATTTGTTAACCACAAAGGAAAAAGAAGTGTTAGAAATGGTTGCAAACGGGGCAAGTAATAAACAGATTGCAGATAAATTATTTGTAAAAGAGGTTACAGTAAAAACACACTTGAATAGCATATTCAAAAAACTAAAAGTAACAAACAGGACGCAAGCCGTGCTTGTTGCAGGGTATTTGCATGAAGGCGACTAAAACAAAGTAGATCAGGCTCTGCCTGACAAAAAGGAGAAATAAATGATAGATTATACAAAAGAAGAATTAGTAGAACTGTTGAGAAAGCACCCAGAAAAATTTAATGAATGGAAAGCAGATCAAGAAGAAATCGACTTGTCTGAGGTCGATTTTACCGGGATTAATTTGTCAGAAATCGATTTCTCTGATGCTGATTTAAATTCAAGTTCTTTTGCAGATTGTAATTTGTCATTTGTGAACTTTACAAATACCGATTTGACATCAGTAGATTTTACAAGAGCAAGAGTTTTGGAATGTGATTTTACAGACGCCTTGTTAACCGGTGCTGATTGCAGCTATGCAGAAATGACATATTGCAACTTTTCTGATTGTGATATGGCAGGTTGTATTTTGTCAGAAGCAGATTTGAGTAATTCCGATCTGACAGCATCATTGAACTTAAACGCATCACGCCACGATGAAGATACAGTTTGGCCAGATGACGATATGCTTCCGGACGGCTTCGACGGTTCCGAACACAAAGATCTCTCTGCACTACAAGATGAGGAAGAAGAAGTTTCTTCAGACTGGTAGTTTTGCAGTTTTAGAACAGTTACACTGTTGAGATGAACCGAATGAAATTGCTTATTTCATTCGGTCATTGTTGTCAGGCATAGCCTGTGCGGCGTATACCGCTAAACAATTTACGGATACTACGCACTAATATATAATTGGGCGAAGCGAACTAAAGGGACTATTCACAACTCACCATTCACTTCTCACCCATTTTCTCCACTTTTTCTTTCAACTCCAGCACCTCATATTTAAGTCTGTTGAGTTCACATTTTACGGGATCTGGAATTCTGTTATGCATTAAAACTCCGTTTTCATCTCGGAATTTTTGATGGACTACTCGTCCTGGAACGCCCACAACGGTTGAGTATTCAGGAACATCTTCCACTACAACAGAGCCTGCCCCTACTCGTACATAATCTCCAAGAGTAATATTTCCAAGAACCTTCGCTCCAGCTCCGACAATTACATTATTGCCCAACGTCGGGTGACGTTTCCCGTGCTCCTTGCCTGTTCCGCCGAGAGTAACTTGTTGGTAAATCAATACATCATCGCCGATTATGGTTGTAGCGCCAATTACAACGCCTTCTCCGTGGTCGATAAAAAATCTTCTGCCGATTTTTGCAGCAGGGTGAATTTCTATCCCTGTGATAATCCTTGTGATATAAGAAATTACACGTGGAATAAGCGGAATGTGCCACTTGTAGAGTCTATGCGCAAATCTATAAGCTATCAAAGCGTGCAATCCCGGATAGCAAAGAATTACCTCCAACAAATTGTCTGCGGCAGGGTCTTTGTCGTAAATTACTTGAATATCTTCTTTTACTTTTGTTATGCCACGTTTGATGATTTTGAACATGATTATTCCTTTGGTGAATAGTGAAAAGTGAGTGGTGAGTAGTTCTTTTCAGTGCTACGCACTAATATATATATTGAGCGAAGCGAACCAAAAGGTCTATTCACTGCTCACCGTTCACTACTCACTAATCTATACCAATTTCGCAAATTTTCTTTTACCTGCTTGCAATACTACATCTTCTGCAAAGTCGAATGTATAAGCCATGTCGGTGATTTTTTCTCCGTTAACCTTTACACCGCCACCTTGAATTAAGCGTTTTGCTTCACCCTTGCTTGCTGTGAATTTCAATTCTACAAGCACATCAAGAATTCCTTTACCGTTCATGCCTGAAACTTCTTGAATATCATCAGGAATTCCTTTGTTTGAAACAACGTTAATGAAAGCGTCTTGACCACGTTTTGCACCATCTTCTCCGTGGTATTCTGCGGTAATTGTAAAGGCAAGCTTCATTTTGATATCACGAGGGTTTACAGAACCTTCTGCAAGTTGTTTGTCAATTGCTTCAAGCTCATCTTTTGTCGCATCTGTTAACAAGCTGTAATATCTTGAAATCATATTGTCAGGAATACTCATCAATTTCCCGAACATATCAACTTCACTGTCTGTCAAAGAAATACAGTGTTCCGGGTATGTTTTAGACATCTTTACAACACCGTCTGTACCTTCCAAAAGCGGTAAAAGCATTACCAATTGCGGATATTTTTTGCCATAAGCTGCTTGAATATCACGACCTAAAAGGGTATTAAATCTTTGATCAGTTCCGCCAAGTTCTATGTCAGAATCAATTGCAACTGAGTCATATGCCTGCATTAATGGGTAGAAAAATTCGTGGATAGCGATTGGTCTACCGTCAGCGTAACGTTTTGCGAAATCGTCACGAGTCATCATTTGTGCAACTGTAACGTTAGATGCAAGTTTCAACAAGTCGATAAAACTCATTGAATGCAACCAATCAGCGTTGTTTACAACTTCTGCTTGTGAAACGTCTAAAACTTTTGACATTTGGTCAAAATAAGATTTTGCATTTTCCGCAACCTGTTCTTTTGTCAAAGCAGGACGGGTTTCTGATTTCCCTGATGGGTCACCGACCATAGCTGTCGCTCCCCCAACGATTAGAACAATTGTATGTCCGAGGTTTTGAAATTCTCTAAGTTTTCTCATAACAACAGTGTGCCCAAGGTGAAGGTCAGGTCGAGTCGGATCCATACCGAGTTTAACCCTCAAAGGTGTATTTGTATCGTGTGCGTGTTGAAGTTTTACAGCTAACTCTTCAATTCCCCCTGGAAGGACTTCTGCATTACGAGTCAAATGTTTTGCTTGTTCTATAAATTCTGTTCTTATTTCCATTTCAATTCTCCATAATATTTGTTAATAATTTTATTATATCATGCGCAAAAAATTTTTTTACGGGTTTTAAAAACACTATGGATAAAATTAATAACGTAAGTTTTACAGGAATAAAAAATGTTGGTTGTTTTACATTTCAAGACTCTCCGACAAGTTTTCGCAACGCTCTGTCTGCGATAATTACAGATGATGCCAAAGGACAAGATGTAGTTGAATTTCGTAAAGTTGCGAATAAAGTAGCCCAAAAATCCGAAAATTTTATAAATAATCGAAATTATAACTTGTTAAACATTGAGACTCGTATTTCACCAGAAAACGAAACTCTTTATCTAAATAACAAGCCGGTTAAAGTGAATGATGAAAACTTGCCAATATTTTCGTATTTAGCTAAACTGACTAAAAGAATTGCCAATATGCCTAAAAAAGATATTATAATTGAAGGAGATTACGTAAACTTTGCAGCTCCTGACAATCTTGTTTCTGATAGAAGAATTATATTTAAAGGATATGAAGACTATTGGAACTACACAGGTATATATGATAACTGCTTTGAAGCGGATACAGTACAACCATTTGCAAAGCAATTTAATAAATTTATCCAAGAAAAAATGAATAAATATTTTGGCTTATAAATATAAAAATAAAAACCGGTACCTAATTTACCGGTTTTTATTTTGAGATTTTAAGACTTTAATTATAATTGCGAAAGCTCTTCACGTAATGCAATAATTTTAGTATTGTAATGCTCTAGCCAAGTAGTATCACAATCTATTAGCGAAGGCTCTGCCAATGCTCGTATTCGTTTTTTATCGAGAGTTTCCAGCTCATCAAGAATTTCTTGTTTTCTAATTGCATTTTGAATTTTTAATTGTTTTGCCACCACCTCATCTTTCGTAAGTCTTTCCCATACACCATTTTTACATTCGTATTCTGTTTCTTTTACAGCAATCACATTCCCGTCATATAAAATAATAATGTGTCCATTGTTTTGTTTGTCCAATAGTTCAATCCAATATTCATCAGAAATTTCTACTGCATTATCAAATTTATCTTCGTAAAACCCGAAATCTTTATTATTTTTTGTTCCATAATATTTCATATTCACTCCTTAGTATCCAATAACTATCCAATTTAAATAAGAAAAAGCTCCGCTACAGCCAAATCCAAACCCCGTCAGAGATTGCGACCCCGTACCTGCGTCAGAACGAGTTGCTGTTCCGTTGTAACCTTGTTTAGCAAAAACAGGACATGCCATTTTACTAAACGCTAAAGGATATTTAACACTCGAACCTGTTGCATGTCCCCATTGCACAACAAGTCCATCCGGAAGTTTAAGATAGCCTGGGTTTGCCATATTTAAAACCCCTTGATTCGAATACCATTCGCCCCAAGTTTCACTTTTATAATTTCTTGAAAAAACCTCCGGATTTTCGCCATCACAAATCCACACTTGTTTAATAACAGATGCCTCATCTCCTGTAACTAAAAGCATTCCGGCATCTCCTTTCGGAATGTTTTTCGGCTTATACATAGTTGAAAAAATATATGTACCTTTGATTTTGTAATCGTTTAGGTCTGTTTCTGCCTC
>USOK01000072.1 GCA_900556295.1 uncultured bacterium
AGTTCGAACAAGTTTTACTAAATACCCGCCACAGCCTAGATTCTGTCCTAAGTCATTTGCAATTGAACGGATATATGTCCCTTTTGAACATTTTATCAAGATTTGAGCCTGTTGCAATTTTGCATCAAAGTTCTTAAGCTCAATATTTTCAATAACAACTTTTCTGGGTTGAATCTCAACTTCTTCGCCTTTTCGAGCATATTCGTACAACTTTTTACCTTTTACTTTTATTGCAGAAAATATTGGAGGAAGTTGCGAAATCTCTCCTTCAAAATTTTTCAATCCATTAACAACATCATCTTTCGAGATTATTTTGTCAGAGGTAAAAGTTTTCTCGCCATCAAGGTCAAATGTGTTCGTAGAAGCACCAAATTGAACCGTCGCAAGATACTCTTTATCATCCTTTAAATATTCAATCAAGCGAGTGGCTTTTCCTATACAAATCGGCAAAACGCCCTCTGCAAAAGGGTCAAGTGTCCCTGTATGCCCAATTTGTTTGATTTTTGTCACACGACGTAATACAGCAACAACATCATGAGAGGTCATTCCAACAGGTTTATAAATATTCAAAAAACCAAACAATTGTTTCTTCTCACCATTCTGGGGGTTAACGCCAGAAAAATCTTTTTCCACTATAATTCCCCACGAGAAATTTTGTCAATCAACTCACTAACTCTGGAACCTTTTTCCAAAGAATCTGTATATACAAACTTCAATTCCGGAGTAAGTCGCAAGCGAATTTGCTTTCCGACTTCATAACGAATTTTTGGTGTACTTTTTTCAATAATTTCTTTAGTTTTTTCAATTTGTTCAGGATTACCTAAAACACTGTAAATAACTTTAGCGAACGAGTTATCATGCGAAACTTCAACATCCAAAATAGATACAACGCCCGCCAAACCTCTAATCTCTTTTCTCAAGATATCAGAAATATCTCTCATTAATTCTTTTCTAACACGTTCATTTCTTAAAGTCATAATTTTCTCCTTGCTAAAAAAAATTATAACATAAAATAAAAAAAATTAAATTACCGTCCTAAACGGATTTCGTCAAAGTCAATGTATATCCTATAACCCAAAATTTTACAAATCAACTTCATTTCTGAATAACGTAAAGATTCATCTGATAATTTGTGAGAGAGTAAACTTTGAGAATATTTCTTTCCACTTATCTCCGTCATTTTCATTGCCAATTCTGTAAGCGTCATCCCCTTTGAAAATAACATTATTTTGACTTCATCTTTGATATTCATATAACAATTATAAATTGCATTGACTAATTATGAAAAATATTGTATACTTATGAACATTATTCATATTGTTGAATAATATTCACTATATATTAATAAAGTGAGGTTTTATGAAAAAAGGTTTTACTCTAGCAGAAGTACTAATTACTCTTGGAATAATCGGTGTTGTCGTTACCTTATTATTGCCAATTATTGCCACAAATATTTCAAAAAAGAAAATTGCAGCAAAAGTAAAAAAAGATTACACAACTCTCAACCTTACTATCGGTATGGCAGAAACTGATTATGGAGATACTACCAATTGGGAATACAAATCTTACGATGAGCTCGAAAACTGGATAAAAACCTATATACTACCTTATGTACAATATTCAAAATTTTGCAATAGAGATTGCGGTTTGGGCGGATATCATTCCCTTGGTTATAACCCTAAAAGCAATAATGCAAATCCAAGAATTCCTAGATATACAGTAATTTTAAACAACGGAGCTATTTGGACTTTTTATAGATCACAAGGAACGTATAGTCATCAAACGAAAATTGTTGTATATGTCGGGAAAAAACTTCCAAAACTAGGATATTGGTACGCTGGTATTGATGCATTTTCTTTTATTTTTGATAGCGAAGAAACTCATCCCCATATAAGACCATTTCAAGTTCCGTCAGGAACAAATTTATATGCTCCTTGGAGAAAAATATATTATCCAACTATAGACAGAGCTACATTATTAAGTAAACAAACGAAATGTGGCTGTGCCCAAAACTCCGGAGCTTGCTATGGATATAACATTTCCGGAGATTATTGTTCTGCTGTTCTTTTGATGGATAATTGGGAATTCAAAAAAGATTACCCTTGGAAAAGGTATTAGTAATTGCAGCTTTAAAACATTAGTAGTAGGGTGGGGGAAACGGCAGTGTCCCCACCTTTTTGACATCAGAAATTTTGTGAGCACGCAATTAATATCACCTTGCAAAACCTCATTTTACGAAACTTTGCCCACCCTACGTTTTCAACTACGAATCAATATTGCCTAACTTAATATAAAATATTACAAGCTTTGACGTTCAACTTCTTCTTTTGTTGAAACTTCAATAATGTCGCCAACTTCAATATCATTCCATTTTGCAAATGAAATACCACATTCAAAACCTTGTGCAACTTCTTTTACATCATCTTTGAAACGTTTCAACTGGTCGATTGCACCACGGAAGATTTCTTTTCCATCACGATAAAGAACGGCATCTTTACTTCTAACAATCTTACCTTCCGTTACATAACAACCGGCAATTTTTGTAGTTTTTCCAATTGTAAATACTTGGCGAATTTCAGCTTTACCAAGTTCAACTTCTTTAACTTCAGGTTCAAGTAATGACAACATTGTTTTTTCAATATCTTCAAGAATTTGATAAATGATATCATATTTCTTAATTGTAACGCCTTCTTTTTCAGCTGCAGCAAGAGCATTCGCATCTTCTTTTACAGTAAAGCCTAAAATCAAAGCATTTGAAGCTGAAGCCAACATAACGTCCGCTTCTGAAATATCACCGACACCAACGTGAATAATTTTTGTCTTAATTTCATTAGATTCTAACTGTGCAATCGCTTGAGAAACCGCTTCTGCAGAACCATTTGTATTAGCTTTGATAATCAAGTTCAATTGCGGAATATCCTCTTCACCAGCAACAGCTTCACGACGAACGTGTGCCGGAAGCATTGCATCAAGACGTTTGTCACGTTCTTTTTCTTTGCGTTCTTGAACAATTGATTTCATTTCTTTTTCATTCTTAACAACTTCAAAGTAATCACCTGCTTGAGGCACTTCTGACAAACCTAAAATTTCAACAGGAGTAGAAGGTTCTGCCTTTTGAATTCTTTCTCCTGAGTCAGAAAGCAATGCTCTAACACGCCCGCAAGCTGTTCCTACAACTATACAATTGCCTACTCGCAAAGTTCCATTTTGAACCAATAATGTTGCAACCGCACCTTTACCTTTATCAAGGTTTGCTTCAATTACAACCCCTGAAGCCTCTGCTTTAGGATTTGCTTTCAAATCCTGAACATCAGCAACAAGCAAAATATATTCTAACAATTCATCAATACCAGTACCTTGCAAAGCTGAAACTTTGACAGTAATAGTGTCTCCGCCCCACTCTTCAGGAACAAGACCGTGTTCTGTCAACTGTTGCAATACTCTGTCAGGATTTGCTCCAGGTTTATCGATTTTGTTTACCGCAACAATAATCGGAACATCAGCAGCTTTTGCGTGGCTAATTGCTTCAATCGTCTGAGGCATAATACCATCATCCGCAGCAACAACCAAAATAGCAATATCAGTAGCTTTCGCCCCACGAGCTCTCATCTCTGTAAATGCTTCGTGCCCCGGGGTATCAACAAAAACGATTTTTTTATCTTTATTGTTGTCTAAATAAACCGTGTAAGCTCCGATTGATTGTGTAATACCACCAACTTCAGATGCAACAATTTTGTGTTTAGAAGCTCGGATACTATCCAATAATGTTGTTTTACCGTGGTCAACGTGTCCCATGATACTAACAACAGGGGCTCTACGTTTCAACAATTTTTTATCAACTTCAGTTAATTTCTTTTCTTTTTCCTCTTTTTCAAGTTCTTCTTCCATATAAGCATCTAAATCCTCATCAAGAACTTCAAGCTCATATTCTGCGCAAATCTTTTTGATAACATCAACATCAATAAGTTGGTTTACTGTTGCCATAATACCATTTAGCATTAAGAACTTAATAATTTCAGCCGGAGTATGCTGAATTTTTTCAGACAATTCACTGATTGTCATCGCTCTGTTTACAACAACTTGAGTAACTTGCTTTGCTTCTTCCTCTTTGTGAGAACGTTTTTTGTGTTTTTGAGCCGCTGCCTTTTCTAAAGAAATTCTTTCCTGTTCCTCTTTTTTGTTGTTGAAATCTTTACCTTTTTTCTTGCCATCAGTACGACGTCTGCCTGTACCTTTATTTTCATAAATATCTTGAGAAATAATTGTTCTTTGAATAGGCTTTCTTTCTCCTGACGGTTTTTCAAACGGTTTTTTAACTCCTTCTTTTGAGCGCGGAGTGAATGGTCTATCACTTCTTTCAGGTCTTTCTCCTCTAGGAGCTCTTTCACCACGTGGCGGGAATTTTCTTTCACCCGTTCTTGAAGGTCTTTCTGGTTTATCAGAAGAACCGGTTTCGCCTACAGGTTTTCTCGGAGCACGTCTAACAATTTCTAAACGACTTTGAGGTTGTTTAGGTTTAACAATTTCAACACGAGGAACATTAGTTTTTTTTACGGGTTCTGCCTTTTTTTCTTCTTTTTTTACTTCAACTTTTTCTACAACTGGTTTTTCAGCAGGTTTGGCTTTCTTAACAACAAATGCTTTCGGCTTTTTATGTTCTTTTACCCCGCCAGATGCAATAAAGTCCTTTAGCCTTTTAACCTGTTCCATAGTAACCGTACTTGAATGAGTTTTGCCCGTAACAGAAAGTTGTGCAAACTTTTCAATAACTTCCTTACTGGTAAGCCCAAGTTCTTTTGCTAATTCATTTATTCTAATCGTTTCAAAACTCATTTAATAATTTTCCTTTCAAATCTTCCGGTACAGAAGCTCGCAAAATCTTTGAAATTCTGCCTTTTTTAAAAGCACCTTCTATACACGAATCATTATAGCAGAGATATACAGATCTGCCAAATATTTTGTTATCAGGGTTTACAATAACATTTCCATGCACATTTTCACGAGTAATCTTTATCAATTCTTTTCTGTCTTTAAGCTTACCGCAACCTGCACATTTCCGTTCTGTCACTAATTCACCTCAGCCAATTTTTCAAGTTTAAGCTTTTGATCGTGTTCTATCAACAGGTTAATCAACTCATCCAAATCACCGTCAATAACAGTGTTTACGTTCAAGTTGTGGTTAATTCTGTGATCAGTCAAACGTCCTTGTGGGAAATTATAGGTTCTAATACGTTCACTTCTATCACCTGTCCCAACTTGAGAACGACGAAGGTCTGTGATTTCCTGCATTTGTTTTTGAACTTCCATATCGTAAAGTTTTGCTTTCAAAATCTGCAGAGCACGTTCTTTGTTTTGAAGTTGCGAACGCTCTTCCGTACAGAAAATCATAATTCCTGTCGGTTTGTGAAACACTCTGGCTGCAGTTTCAACCTTGTTTACATTCTGACCGCCAGCGCCACCAGAACGAGCCGTTGAAATTTCAACATCATTCATATTCAATTCAACTTCAACATCGTCAACTTCAGGCATAACCGCAACTGTCGCAGTAGAAGTATGAACACGACCTTGAGATTCAGTCGCAGGAACACGTTGAACTCTATGAACACCTGACTCGTACTTCAATTGCGAATAAACAGCATCACCTTTAATAGAAATAATAATTTCAGAAACGCCACCGGCTTCGCATTCAGTCTTACTCAAAACTTGAGTTTGCCAGCCTTTTTTGTCAGCATATCTCATATACATACGAGCCAAATCACCGGCAAAAATGTTTGCCTCATCACCACCTGCGCCACCACGAATTTCAAGCATAATGTCTTTATCATCCATAGGGTCACGAGGCAATAGAAGAACTTTCATTCTTTCTTCATACTCAGGAAGTTTAGCCTCATTTTCAGCCATTTCTGCCTTCAAGAAGTTTTTCATTTCCTCATCGTGCTCGTTATGAATCATTTCTTTCGCTTCTTCAATGGCATCAACCGCTTTTTTCCAGTCATAATAAAGGTTTACAGTTTCTTCCATTGATTTACGCTGCTTAGACAAATCTCTAAACTTATTATAATCCTGTATAACCGCAGGATCTGACAGGGTAACACCTAATTCATTATATTTCTTCTCAATTTGAAGAATTTTATCTAACATATCTTTCATAACTAAAGTATATCAAGAACAAAAAATTTTTCAAACGCTATGATTAAAAAGTACAACATAAAAATTTTCTACAAAACTTGAATGATGTTTTTTGCCAATATTTAAAATATAATATCCAATAAAAAGGAGAAAATAATGTTAGAATATTTTTTAGGTTCATATATTGTCACAATCGTTGGATTAATCGGTGCTTACTTATGGGGCGAACACGTTCATAGCGGTTCCGGTTTAGCTTGTGTATTCATTGCAATAGTTTTAGGCGTTTTAGAAATCAGCTTATCTTTCGATAACGCTGTTGTAAACGCAATGAAACTCGAAAAAATGTCCCACAAATGGCGTATGAGATTTCTAACTTGGGGCATAATTATTGCCGTATTCGGAATGAGATTTTTGTTCCCAATCCTCGTTGTTTCAATTTTTGCGAAATTAAGTATGTTAGATGTTGCTAACATCGCACTGACAAACGCCGACAAATACGCATATTACCTTCACCAAACTCACGCACCAATCGTAACTTTCGGCGGAATGTTCTTGGTTATGTTATTTCTTAATTACTTTTTTGACCATAAAAAAGAAGTTCATTGGATCAAATGCGTAGAAGCGCCATTATCGCACCTTGACCATATCAAAGGAATTGAAATCGTAATTTCTCTGTTTATGTTGCTTGCAACTCAAAATTTTGTACCGGTAGAACAAAAATTACATGTTATGATTGCCGGAATTTCAGGTATAATAACCTATTTAATGATAGAAGGCTTTACACATTATCTTGAAAAACACGAAGAAATGCGCCTTGCAAAATGTGCAACCCAAGCCGTTGGATGCACAGGTTTGGTAAGTTTCTTATACTTAGAATTAATTGATGCATCATTCTCTCTAGACGGCGTTTTAGGGGCTTTTGCATTAAGTAAAGATATCGTAATTATTTCAATTGGACTTGCAATAGGCGCAATGTTTGTTCGTTCCCTAACAATTATGCTTGTTGAAAAGAAAACCCTTAAGCAGTTTTTATACCTTGAACACGGCGCACACTGGGCAATAGGCGCTCTTGCTTGCTTAATGCTTGTTTCTACAGTAAAAGAAATTCCAGAAATCGTAACAGGCGGAATCGGTCTGGCATTTATCGTTTCAGCTCTTGTTTCTTCAATAAAACACAACAAAAAAATGGAAAGACTTTTAGCAGAAGCAAAAACAGAGGACGAAAATGCTTAAAACACCACTTGTAAGTTTTGTTGTAACTTCGTACAATTACGAAAAATATATTTTGCGAACACTTGAAAGCATTAAAAATCAAAGTTATTCAAACTTCGAAATTATAGTTGTAGACGATTGCTCTAACGACAACTCCTGCAAAATTGTAGAAAATTTTATCGCAGATAATCAAGATTTAAGAATTACACTAATCAAACAAGAAATAAACCAAGGGCAACTTTCTGCAATGCAAAGAGGTTTAAAAGAAGCTCAAGGTCAATTTGTAAGCTTTATTGATAGCGACGATATTTTGTTTGAAGATTATGCAAAAACTCACGTAAGAATTCATTTAGCGACCTCCGTTGCATTTACGTCCTGCCAAATTGCAGAAATAGGCGAAGATGATGAAATTCATACATTCAAATCAATTTCCTCG
>USOK01000073.1 GCA_900556295.1 uncultured bacterium
AGAGCAAAATGGAAGAACTCCAGGGCTCTTAAGAGTCTTTGACAAAGATGGATGTTTAATTGTAAATAGAGAAATTTTAAAAAGTAAAACTTTTGATGGAACGGATGCTTTAGAAAAAATGACATTACGAGCAGATAACTATGGAAATTTAGAAAAAACATATACGAGTATTGTTCGCGATAGAGCAGGCAATGTTCAAAAAAGAGTTCATTCAAATACTGATTTTGGGAAAGATGTTTCTCCAACTTTAGGAGAAAATGATATTCCAAATGGACTTGGTTGGAAAGAAAGAATGAGCGAAACTGAAGAAAAACTGGCCAAGAGTGATAAAACTCTTTGGAATATGTGTAAACAATGGTTTATAGCTCCACATTATTATGATTGCTACCCACAGTGTTTAAGACCTAGAAAAAATCCAAAACCAATGTTCCAAACCCAAACTTAACTGGTAGGGTGCAATTTTTTGCACCGAAAACTGTTATGTAATGTGAATTTACTAATTAGACAAAATTTTTCAACTCCTCGGAAGTTTTTATTCTTTTTCTATCCTTTTTGAAATTCAAATCCTGTCTAAAATTGAGGCGAATTTCTCAAAACAAACAAGAAAAAAGGATAAATTTAGGGATAAAAGAAGGATAAAAAGAATAAATTTTCTTGAAACGAGGGAAGTGCCTAAATTTCAAACAACACCTAAACTTTCCCCACGTTCCCTCATTCAAATTTATCCGTCAGGTTATACTGTTTTTGTTGGGTTTCACCCAACCTACGCACTCGCAAACACCTTGCCAGACAAGTTTCTAACCAAATTTGGAAGATTCTTTTTGCTGCTTGATTTGTAACAATTTCTTAATAATCAAGAGAAATATCTACCAGCTAAAAACCAATTTTTTTATTCTTTCAAATAAGCTTGGTTTTTTCGGTGGAGCAGGATAATACATCATTTGAGTCATAAAATCAAAAGATGTTGCTTTTTTATCATTCTTTATAAACATATCTAATTTATTATCGGTCTTTTTATCTAAAGTTGTAAAGCCTTGTTTTCTATAAAAAATATGTGGGACTTGATGTTTATCAATTGAACTATCTGCTCTCAAAACAAGATAACCATTACACCCTTTCTTCTTGCTATAATTCTTTGCAAACTCAATCATAGAAGTACCGAGACCTTTATGTCTTTCGTTCGAACTAATAAAATCTATTGCCAAAGCAAGTAGGTTGGGCATACTTGCCCAACAAATTATTTTAACTTCCCAACACATTAGAAGTTTTTATCCTTTTTCTATCCTTCCATAATTCCAACCCCAGTCCGAGTTTGAGGCAAATTTTCACAAACCAACTGGAAAAAAGGATAATTTTAAGGATAAATGAAGGATAAAAAGGATAATTTTTCTTAAAGTAAGGGAAGTGCCTAAAATCTAAACAACACCTAAATTATCCCTACATTTCCTTTTTCAAATTTATCCGTCAGGTTATATTTATCGTTTTTGGAGTTGATGTTGTTATGTTAAAGTTTGCTCTTTGTGCTAATTGTTGAGGGGTTAAAATATTTAATCTGCTGTTTAAAGAAGCTGTATTATTAGATGTTTGAATTACATTTTTAGGTAAATTATTAACTTTTTGAATAGGAATAATTGGAGATTGTACTGCTATACTTTGCGGAGATTTTTCAAGACTTTGTGTAGGCGCTGCATGGACTTTTAAAACGTGTTTTGTGTTATTTTGAACTCTCTCTATTGGTTTGTTATCTTTCCCTACTGCCCATTTAAAGCCAAATGTCAATGCAATACCGTTTCTGCCGCCGTTTCGCAACATTGCCTGTACAAATCCTGTACATTTATCGTGCCAAATTTTTTGTAAACCTATACCATATTCAACATAAGATCTAATACTCATTTCCGGCAATCTAACATTATTTGCTGTAAAATTTGTTTCGTTTAAAATATTTCACACCATACCGACACTTGCGTAAGGTTGCCAGCCTTTGCCAACATTACCCATAAATTTGATGCTCGGATGTAATTGTATAGAATGCAATGGGTCAGAAGATATTTTTACACCGGCAGCGTTTGTGTAGCTATAAGTGTTCCGAGCGTATTATCTAATGTTCCTGATACTTTAATAATTGATTGAGAAATATTTCCGGAATTGTTTGATGTTTCGGAAATTTCCAAATTCCCAACATCATTAATTGTTCCTGAATTTGTCAAATTTTTTATTTCTGAAATCAATCCGTCATTTGTAATTGTTCCAGAATTATTAGAACTTGTTAATATTTTCAAATTGTTTACAGTCAAATTTCCGTCATTTGTTAATTCGTTTTGAATTAACTCTGACACAGATAATTTCCCGCTTGTATCAATATTTGTTTTACCTGTACCTGTAATTTTTAATGCAGATGTTGAATTTTTAATACTTAAATCACCTTGATTTAAAACATCTCCTTGCAAATTTGCATTATCCAATGTAATTTTTGCATCATTACTTGTTGCATTAATAATTGAACCGTCAGATGTAATTTTTACATCTTTTATCGTTAACGAATTTGCTCCTGATATTGTCAAATTATCCGCTAAAATCCCTAAGTTTTCTTTTACTGTATATTTAAAATTCCACCAAAAACATTTACATTAGCAGTAATTTGGTTTCCTTTTACATCTCCGCCCAAATTCAATTCACCAACAGGATTAGTTGTTCTCCTATTGTATATCAAACCGCCGGAAACATTCCCTGCTGATGTTATTTGGTTATCAATTAAATCTGTTATAGTCCCTCTGGATTTTGCTGTTTGAATATTAATAGCTCCACCATTAATGCTGTTGTTTTGAATATTTACTCTGCTTGAAGAAACACTAACATTATTCAAAGTTGCATCACAATCTTTCAAAAACAAAACAGGGCCATTTTGAACAGCAGATGTCGTTCTACCACTAATATCAACTTTTTCCAATAATATAGTTGTATTTGCATTATCTACATTTATACTAGAATTTTTTCTGGTATATTTCATGTTTTTGAGAGTTAAATTTGAACCATTTGAAAAAATAAACCTTGAATCTTTTTTGTTTATTAAACTATTTTTATTCCCATCAATTTCAATTGTCTTAGCACCAACATTAATACGATCCAAACTCGAAATATCTATATCTTTTTCAAACTTTATTTTAGCAGTATTGGATGCTTTTTCAATTGCAGATTTCAATTCTGAACCAGTGGAAACAAGAATAGGCAAATCTTCAGCTATAGCAGAATTATTCCCACTTAGCATAAGTGATAATATGGCGGAGTATAGTAAAATTTTTTTCTTCTTATGTTTGCTTGCTATCTTGCCCATTCCAATGACATTATAGTATAAATAATTTGTAAAAACAAATACGCCAAGTTTCTGCAGTTTATTCATTATAAATTTTGTAACTATTAAATGTTATTGCTTTTAGAGTTTTTTATAAACATTTTTGAAAATGTTTTCAAAATTGTATTTTTTTATCAATTCATCAATATTCATGTACTGTTTGTCGTAGTCGCCAATTATGAATAAACTTCCTTTTTTTAGAAAATCAGAAGCAAGTTTTACGAAAAACTCCATCTTATCATTTAAAAAATAACCTAAAATATTTCGGCACATTAAAATTGTGTTTGAATTATCTTTAATCTTTGTAATCTCTTTAAACATATCTCCTTTATTAAATTGCACATTTTGTGTTAATTTCTTACTTGCCTTTAATGTTGTAAAGCCTTGAGTGTTGGTATCGTTTTTTATTTTAATTTTTTTGTTTGTCTTTTCAAAAAAATCATCAACGTTGTTTGCTCTCAATGTCGCTTCGCAAATATCCATGTCATCTGCCTGTATATATCCGCTTTTCGCAACAGTCAATATTTCATCATCAATGTCATAGGCTTTTATCGGGAAAAATTTGTTTATATTATTTTTTGCTGTCGTAAATAATGAAATTATCTTAGAATACGCTTCAGATCCATCGGAAGCTGCAAACATTACAATGTTCACTTTGTCTTTATTTTTAAAGTGGTCAATCTCATATTTGGCTAATTTGTCCCATTCCAAATCATCTCTAAAAAGTCTTGTATAACAGCCCAAAGTATTACCCGATGAATCTTTAAAACGTCTGCCGTTTGATTGAAATGAGATGCTGTTGTTAATTCGCATTTGCATATTAATTCAAAAACTTGTGAATAAATTTTTTGCTACTTGAATGTATTAGTCGTGTTTGCTAATGCTGTGTTTTTTTGTTTCCTTAATTTTTTGACAAAATTTTCAAGGCGATTAATTGCTTCTTTGAGATTTTCCATTGAATATGCATAAGATATTCTCAAAAAGCCTTCTCCGCTTTGCCCGAATGCAGTTCCGGGAACTGCAGCCACTTTTTCTTCTCGTAAAAATCTGGTTGCAAATTCTTCACTCGTCATGCCAAATTCTTTTATACAAGGAAATACATAAAAAGCTCCATACGGTTCGAAACATTCAAGCCCAATATCTTTAAACCGTTTCATTAAATAACGTCGTCTTTGGTTGTACGCTTGTCGCATTTCTTTAACATCGTTATCACCGTTTTTGAGAGCTTCTATAGCTGCATATTGGCTTGTCGTTGGTGCACACATAATAGCAAATTGGTGAATTTTTGTCATTTGTTTGATTATAGGTTCAGGTCCGCAAGCATAACCTAAACGCCATCCTGTCATTGCATAAGCTTTTGAAAAACCGTTTATCAATAATGTTCTTTCCTGCATTCCATCAATACTTGCAATAGATGCGTGCTCGCCGTTATAAGTAAGTTCGCTATAGATTTCATCTGACATTACAAAAATATTTTTTTCAATAATAACTTTTGCAATTTTTTCTAAATCAGATTTTTCCATAATTGCACCAGTCGGGTTGTTCGGATAAGGTAAAATCAAAACTTTAGTTTTGTCTGTAATAGCTTGTTCAAGTTCTTCTGCGGTAAGGCGGAAATCATTTTCGGCTTTAAGGTTAATTATGACCGGTTTAGCCCCGGCAAGTATAGCGCACGGCTCATACGAAACATAAGAAGGTTGAGGAATAATAACTTCATCCCCTGTATTAATCATTGCTCTTAGCCCAATATCTATAGCTTCTGAACCACCAACGGTTACGATAACTTCTTTCATTGGATCATAATTTATTTTTTGAGTTCTTGAAATGTAGTTTGTGATTTCTTTGCGTAAATCTTTCAAGCCTGCGTTGGAAGTGTAAAAAGTTTTACCCTTTTCAAGAGCAAAAATACCTTCATCTCTTATATGCCAAGGTGTTTCAAAATCAGGCTCGCCAACACCAAGCGAAATTGCATCTTTCATCTCGCTGACTATGTCAAAAAATTTTCTTATTCCGGATGGCTTAATATTTTGAACTTTTTCGCAAATAGGGTATTTCATGGTGTAATAATTTCTCTTTCTTGCTCTTCTGAAACTTTGTTAACAATTGTGCCGTGGTCTTTGTATTTTTTTAAAATAAAATGTGTTGCTGTGCTCAAAACTCTATCCAGAGTTGAAAGCTTGTCTGTTACAAAGTTTGAAATTTCTTTTAATGTTTTTTCTTCAAGAGTTACCAGTAGATCGTACCCGCCTGAAATTAAATAAACAGATTTTACTTCCGGATATTTGTAAATCCTTTCTGCAATTTTGTCAAATCCTTGTCCTCGTTGTGGAGTGACTTTTACTTCGATTAGGGCTGTAACTTTTTCTATATTGGTTTTTTCCCAATTTATAAGTGTGTGGTAACCGCAAATAATACCTTCCTTTTCAAGTTCGGCAATTTTATTAATAACATCGATTTCTTCTTCTCCAAGCATTGCCGAAAGTTCAGTCAAATTGATACGACTGTTTTTTTCTATAATAGATAGCAATTCTTCTTTCACAGAACTCTCCTTTTTTATGATTATATGACAATTGGTGCAAAATTGCATTATTGTAAACAAAAAATGCGGATTTTGTAAAATCCGCATTTTCTATACTTATTATATTGGTTATTGAACTGCAATTGATTGCCCTGTAGTCATTTTGCTCAAAACTTCTACTGCTTTTTTCAATTGTAAATCGTTTTTATTTTTTACATCATCTTCTGTTAATTTTACAACGATGTCAGGTGTAATCCCTTTTTTGTTGATATCTGTTCCATTCGGAGTTAGATATTTTTGGATTGTAATGTTTATACCTGATTCGTAAGGAAGTTTGTTTATTTCTTGAACCAAGCCTTTTCCGAAAGATTGCTCTCCGATAATTACGGCTCTGTGGTTGTCTTTCATTGCACCTGAAAAGATTTCTGATGCTGATGCTGAACCTTTGTTAATCAATACTACAACAGGCTTTTTAGTATAAACACCGGTAGAAGCTCTTTGAGTTTCTTTGTAGCCATCTCTGTCTACTGTACTAACAATTGTTCCGCCATCCAAAAACATATCTGAGATGTAAATAGCGTTTGTCAAAAGTCCGCCAGGGTTTGAACGAAGGTCTATAATGAAGCCTTTTTTGTTCCTGTTTGTGTTAAGGATGTTTCCGAATTCTGTTGCAGCATTTCTGCTGATGAATGAACTTAATCTGATGTAGCAGAAATCGTTCGGAATTGTCATGTCTGTCGGAAGTTTTTGGGAAATTGATTTGATTTCAATCTCCGCACGAGTGATTGTGTAAGTTTTAGGAGCTACATCTTTGCGTTTTACAAGTAAAGTAACTTGAGTACCCTCTTTACCTCTAATTTTGTCAGCAGCTTTGTCTACTGTGATACCTTTTGTGCTTACGCCATCAATTTCTAGAATTTCGTCATCAGCTTGAAGCCCTGCTTTTTCAGCCGGAGTATCTTCAATTGGGGCGATAACCATTAATTTGCCATCTTTTACTCCGATTTGAATACCAATACCTTTTAAAGAACCTTTGATTGAACTTGTTTCGTCGGCAAATTCTTTAGGGTCTAAAAATTTTGTGTATGGATCATTTAAACTTGCAACCATTGTGTTGATTGCAACATAGGCATCCTCATTTGTGTGAATTTGATTGTCGTATTTGTGACGCCATTTTGCCCAGTTTTGTTGGTTGTTACTTTGGTCAACGAATTTGCTATTGATTAATCTCCAAACATTGTCGTACAAATCTGTTGGACTGTAAGCAAAGACGTTATCACGGATTACCCATCCTGAAAGGAGCAGGAATGCTCCTAAAAATATAATACTTTTCTTCATAATGTTTCTCATTCTCTAATAATTTCCTCCAAATACTCTTAACCTTTTTGTTGCACAACTTATTTATTAAGATGTAATTTCAATAAAAAAGTTTCCGAATTTGCAATTTTGAGCATTAAAAGTTTCTTTTGATTTTATAATAACATAATTTTCTAAAAAAAGGAAATTTTCATTATGTATTCAGACTATTTTTTTTCATCCGCTAAAAGCAGATATGTTAAGAAATCGAGGCGCTCAATAATTTCCATGTAGCTTTCAACAGTAATATCGAGGTTACTTTTTGCTGATTGCTTTGACATATCAATGCATTTAAGAATTTCTTTTTTTAAGTTTGTGCTCATCATATTTTATTCCTTTCCTGATAATATGGAAATTATATTAAAAAATTAAAAATAAATCAATTAATTTTAATCGAGGTTGGGCTGATATAGTATCAAAATAATTATTAATGGTGGTGGTTAAAGTTGATTTCACTTCTTTTAATACCACTGATGATGAAGCTGCAGAAGTTGTTGTGGAGGAAGAAGAAGTGGTAGGGATTGATTTCTTAT
>USOK01000074.1 GCA_900556295.1 uncultured bacterium
TTCATATTTATACTAAATATAGAAATAAAATAAAAACAGATATATAAGAAAAGGACAAAAAAGATGAAAAACAAAATTTTGATGTTTTGGTTTATCGTAGCGATAGTAATTGTATCATCAATTCTTATCCTTGTTAAACCAACAAAATTAGGGCTTGATTTGGTTGGAGGTTCAAGACTTGTACTTGAAGCTGAAACAACTGATTCCATAGCTAAAATCACGCCTGAAGTCATGAACAGACTTCAATTCGCAATTGAGCAGCGTGTAAACAAACTTGGGGTTGCTGAAACAGTTGTTCAACAGGTTGGTGAAAAAAGATTGTTAATCGAAATTCCAAACGTTACTGATTTGAAAGAAGCAAAAGCTTTTATCGGTGAAACTGCTCAATTGGAATTCAAAAAAGAAGGTAAAGCCGCTGACGGCTCACCTATTTGGGTTTCAACCGGTTTAACAGGGCAAGACTTGGCAAAATCAACTCTTAGCACTGATGCGTCAGGACAATGGGTCGTTTCTTTGGAATTCAACGCTGCCGGAGCTAAAAAGTTTGCGGATTTGACAAAATCTCTTGTTGGACAGCAAATGGCTATCTTCTTTGATGGAGAGCTTCAATCTGCTCCTCGTGTAAACGAAGCTATTTATGGCGGTAAAGCTCAAATTTCAGGTGGTGACAGCGGATTTGCTTATGATGAAGCTGAAAGAATGGTAAACTTGCTTAATGCAGGTGCTTTGCCTGTTCCGGCAAAAATTGTTGAAGAAAACACAGTTGGGCCAACTCTTGGTGCTGATAGTGTTGCAAAATCTAAAAAAGCCGGCATAATCGGTCTTTCTGCTGTAATGTTATTTATGATTGCGTTCTATCACGTTCCTGGTTTGATTGCTGATATCGCATTGATTATTTATAGCTTAATTTTGTTTGCGTTGTTCAAAACAATCCCTGTAACGTTGACTCTTGCCGGTATTGCCGGTTTTATCTTGTCAATCGGTATGGCGGTAGATGCAAACATTCTTATCTTTGAAAGAACTAAGGAAGAATTGAGAGAAGGCAGAAACTTGTTTACTGCTATCAATTCAGGTTTTGACAGAGCATTCACAAGTATTTTCGATTCAAACATGACAACAATCATCACTTGTACAATCCTTTATTTGCTTGGAACAAGTGTTGTTAAAGGTTTTGCATTGACTCTTGCAATTGGTGTTATCGTATCAATGTTTAGTGCAATTACAGTTACTAAAAACTTCATGCACTTGATATTCGGTACAGGGGAACTTAAACACCCTGCACTATTCGGTTTGAGGAAAGACGAAATCGGACAAAGTTATGAAGCGTCTGAAACAAAACGTGAAAAAGCACGTTTCGGTATTTTGGACTAATGAATTGAGAAATTAGAAAGGTAAAAACAATGATAAATACAGGTAAAAAACACTTGGTTCATGTTGTAAAATATAGATGGTGGTGGATGCTTCTAACGACAATCCTTCTAGTTCCAGGGATTATCGCAATGATTTATTCATCAGTTACTTATGCAAATCATGCACCTTTGAAAGTTGGTATTGACTATACTGGTGGTACAATTTTGCAATATGGACTTGAACAAAAATTAAATAACAGTGATGTTACAAAAACAAGAAATAAATTAGAAAAAGTTGGGATAGAAAATCCTTACATTCAGATTTTGAACGTAAATAATTCCCAACAAGAAAACACTAAATCAAATATTAATTCAATAATTTCAATTAGAACGAAATTTATCGACAAAGATTCAAACACAACTGAGATTATTACAGATCAGTTGAAAAGCGAATACCAAAATCCAGAATTGATTTCTGTTAGTTCTGTTGGACCTACAATGGGTAAAGAGTTGTTTAAAAACTCTTTGATTGCCGTAACTTTGGCTTTCTTAGGAATTGTAGCTTACTTGTCATTCCGATTTAGATTTGACTATGCATTGGCAGCAATTCTAGGAGTATTCCACGACGTTATTTTCGTAGTTGGCGTATTCTCAATTCTCGGACTTTTGTATAATGTTCAAATCGATGGATTGTTTATCACAGCGATTTTGACTGTAATTGGTTTTTCTGTTCACGATACAATCGTTGTATTTGACAGAATTCGTGAAAACTTGAGATACTACTCAAAGAAAATGTCATTCGGAGAAATCGTTGATGCTTCAGTAAACCAAACTTTAACAAGAAGTATCAATACATCATTGACTACATTGATTACTTTGTTGGCACTATACCTATGGGGTGGTGTTACAACAAAAGACTTCGTTCTTTGTATGATTTTAGGTATCGCAATCGGAACATACTCTAGTATCTTCTTCTGTAGTATGTTAGTTGACTTCTGGAATGATAAACAACAAAAACAAGTTAAGACTGTTGCTTAAAAATTAAAATATTTCAAATAACAAACGATCTCTTATTTAGAGATCGTTTGTTGTATTAAATTCAAAAATCTTTTCCATATCAAATTTTTAAATTTTCAAATTAATGCTTTCACAAAATTTTACCGCATTTATTGTCAACGCTTACATTTAGTTTTAACTCGGGGGGCCATAATCTATCTTTATAATACCGCTTTAATTGCCTCTATCATGCCAGTCTCATCCGCAATGTTTTTACCGGCAATATCAAACGCTGTTCCGTGTCCCGGAGATGTTCTTATTATATCCAAACCTATTGTCATATTAACAGTTTTGTCCCCTGCAACTGTTTTTATAGGGATTAACCCTTGATCGTGGTAATTTGCAATATAACAATCATATTTAACCGATGTTTGCTCTTCAAAATACTCTCTCGCTGCTTCCACAAACAAAGTATCAGCCGGAAGAGGTTTAGTTATATTTACACCTTTTTCTCGCAATTTATCAACTGCAGGTATTAAAATATCAATTTCTTCTTTACCTAAAATACCATCCTCACCTGCATGAGGATTAAAACCACATAAAGCAAATTTCGGGTTTTCTATATTAAAATGTTGCCTAAAAAATCCTCTTAAATTCAATATTTTTTCCGCTACTAATTCTTTTGTCAAATTAATATTTTTCAAAGCTACATGGCGTGTTAATAGTAAAACTTTAAAATTGTTTGCGAGAAACAACATTTCCGCAAGTTGGTTATCATGTGCAAGATATTTTTGCAAAATCTCCGTCTGACCGTTAAATTTGTGTCCTGCAAGATACAACGAATTTTTAGCAACAGGCGCTGTAACAATTGCTTTTGCCCCAATCTCACAAGCCTTTTTCACAGACTTGAAAGAAAACTCCCCACATTCTGCGGTAACTTTTCCGGTTTCAATTTCTGAATCAAACGGAATTTCAATAATTTCATAATCTTTATCTAACCTTCCGTAATAACTAAGAACCTTTTTATTAGAAATCAAGACAATATCCTGAACAGGCAAATCAAGTCTATTCAAGGCTTTTATCGTAATTTCTGCACCAATACCATTTGGATCACCTGTTGTTATAGCAATCTTAGGCATCTTGTAAACCGCCGTGAGTTTCAAAGTATTTCAAAATATCAATCAAAGTATTAGCATTACCAAGATTTCCAGACTTAGTTACAATCCATTGAGCATTATGATCAAGCGTTAAGGCAATTGCGGGAGCAACTTCATCTATCAACTGAAGCTGATAGGCACCTATAGCACTACAACATTTATAAGAGGTTTCTCCACCAAGCGTAATCAAAATAACCTCTTTTGCCTCTACAACACGTCTTGTAAGCTCTGCTAAAAAATCGGTTATAACATTCGCAAGCTTTGCACGAGTTAATTCAGCATTCAAAGAATCATCTGAAAACCCATCAAAATCTTTAATAAGTTTTGATGTGTGAACAACAACTGCATTATCAAACCGAAAATTAGAAATAATCCTGTTTACAAGTTCATCTGTAACTCCATCCAAAACAGTTTTTAAGTCCAAACTAATTGTCAAAACATCTTCAAACTCATCACTGTTTTCAAGTTTTTCAATTTGGTTAGCCGTAATTTGCGTTGCACTGCCTGAAACAATAAATTTCGGCAATCTTGGAAAAGTTTTTATAATATGTTCGCAATCCAAATCAGCGAACCAAAATTCACCAAGTGCCTGAGCAAATGCAGCCGTTCCCGCAGGTAAAATTTTATTATCAGATTTTTTTATAGCAAGCGCAATCTGTTCAACATCGACAGTAGAAACAGCATCAACAACAATCAATTTTTTACCATTTTTAATAAGATCATTTATCTTCTGCAAAATAGGGCCTGCCCCCTTCATTACAGTTTTAAGTTCCACGCTACCTATCAAATCTTGATATTCCGGTATAATCTGTGATTTCAATAACGTCGGAACATGGGATTCACAAATCGGAGAATGCGGATCTCGAGCCATCTCCGTCCTTTCAATTGGAATGCCTTTCAACAAATGATATCCACCTACAGTCGTTCTTATTTCTGCGGGAAACGCCGGTACAACAACAGAAGCATCATATTCAAGCGCTGCCATTATTCCCAAAACTTCTACAGCAATATTTCCACGCAAAGTCGAATCAATTTTTTTGTAGTAAAAATCAGGATTAAGCTTTTCTGCAAACATTTTAGTTGCTTTCAAAACCCTTTCATATGCGACTTCTGGTTCAACATTTCTTGATTCTGTAGAAATTGCCCAAATTTGTGTTCCTTTGGCATTGACCGGTTCTATCTCATCAGACAATAAAATCTGCGTGTTAGCGCCTTTCAAATAAAACTGTAAAGCCGTATCATTCGCACCTGTAAGGTCATCGGCCAATATTCCAACAATATTAGAATTGATAATCATAACTAAATCTCTTGAACATCTCTCTTAGAACCAAGTAATCTTATGCTATTAGCCAAAATGTAAAAATTTTCTCTATCATTACCAGAAGCTTTATCAGTCCATTTGTTAACAGCTATTCTACCATCTACAACTACTTGCACTCCTTTTTTTACATATTCACCTGCAAATTCGGCAAGTTTGTCCCAAACATCAATATTAAACCAATCAGCAACTTCTGTTTTCGTCTTAGCATCCCATCTATTTACGGCAATTGAAAAGTTTGCTTTTACTTTTCCTGATTCAAAATATCGAATTTCGGCATCACGCCCTACTCTGCCAACTAGTACTGCTGAATTCATCTATAACCTCTTTCCATGTTAATTCAAAATCTTTCATGATTTTACAACAAACTAAACCTTACCTGCAAAGATTGTATTACTTTTTGTTAAGATTGTTGCATAAGTCGTTAAGACTATAAGACTATAAGACGATAAGTTCATTTCGTTTAAGTTTAAATATACCCTCTCGCATTTAAGAGAATGTTTTTTATGAAACGAACTTAACGACCTAACGTCTTATCGTCTTAACGACTCAATGTCTTTTATTATGTTCCAAACATTATCTTTGTGCTAAACTATTCTTGTAGTATGGGGGATCCGCCCCGAAATATCGTTCGTCATAATATGACAAGGTGGAGCAGTTGTTTGTATTGCACGCTGAGCGGTATAAAAGGATAGAAAGAGAAAAAAATGGAAAAGAATGAACAAACATTGAGTATTTTAAGACACTCAACATCTCACGTTATGGCACAAGCTGTTCAAAAGTTGTTTCCGTCTGCAAAGTTAGCAATCGGTCCAGCTGTTGATAATGGTTTTTATTACGACTTTGATTTAACTGACGGGCACGCTTTTACCCACGAAGATTTGGTTAAAATTGAAGAAGAAATGAAAAATATTGTTAAACAAAATCTTTCATTTGAAAAATATGTAATCCCTGACGTGGACAAACAAATCGCTGAATTTAAAGCAGAAGGTGAAATTTACAAAGCTGAACTTTTGGAAGAACACAGAAACGACAATCCAACTTTGTACTTAACAAAAGACAAAGACGGAAATGTTCTATTCAACGACCTTTGTGCAGGTCCACACCTTCCAAATACATCATATATCAAAGCTAACGCATTCAAACTTCTTAAAGTTGCAGGTGCATATTGGAGAGGGAATGCAAAAAATAAAATGCTTCAAAGAATTTATGCAACAGCATTTTGGTCAAAAGAAGATTTGGCCGACTACTTGCATTTCATTGAAGAAGCTGAAAAACGTGACCACAGAAAACTTGGTGCAAAACTTGACTTATTCTCAACAAGAGATGAATTGGGCGGCGGACTTGTTTTGTGGCACCCTAACTTAGCAGTAGTAAGAGAAGAAATCGAAAACTATTGGAGAACAGAACACAGAAAACGCGGTTATGTAATCGTTAATACTCCTCACATCGCAAAATCAAAATTGTGGGAAATTTCAGGTCACTACGACCACTATCGTGAAAACATGTTCTTTATCCAAAAAGATAGCGATCAAGAAAATGAAGATCAATTTATCTTGAAACCGATGAACTGTCCGTTCCACATCTTGATTTATCAAGCAAACAGACACTCTTACCGTTCATTACCATTGAGAATGGCTGAATTGGGTACTGTATACAGAAAAGAAAAATCAGGTGCATTATCAGGTTTGACACGTGTTCAAGGATTCACACAAGACGATGCACACATCTTCTGTACACCGGAACAATTAGTTGATGAAATCAACGAAATTATTGACTTTGTAGCGGATACAATGAAAATCTTCAACATGTCTTTTGAAGTCGAACTTTCAACAAGACCTGAAAGTTACGTAGGCGAAATCGAAAGCTGGAACAGAGCTGAAGCCGGCTTGAAAGAAGCGATGGACAAACGTGGAATGAAATACGACATTAACGAAGGTGACGGTGCATTCTACGGTCCAAAAATCGACTTCAAGGTAAAAGATGCAATCGGCAGAACTTGGCAGTGTGCAACAATTCAACTTGACTTCAACTTGCCTGAAAGATTTGACATAAAATATCAAGACAAAGACGGTCAAATGAAAACTCCTGTAATGCTTCACCGTGTAATCTTCGGGTCAATGGAACGTTTCCACGGCATCTTGATTGAACACTATGCAGGCGCTTTCCCAACATGGCTTGCTCCAACACAGGTTGCAATCGTCCCAATCAGCAACGAAAAACACATTGATTACGCTGAAAAAGTATACAAACAAATGCGTAATGCGGGTATCAGGGTAACTCTTGACGACAGATCTGAAAGTATGAATTACAAAATCAGAGAAAGCTTACAAGACAAGAAAATACCTTACGTTTGTGTAATCGGTGACAAGGAAATTGAAGCAAATTCAGTTGCGGTTCGTGCTCGTGGAATTGGTCAAGTCGGCACCATGAAAATTGACGAGTTCATCGGAAAAGTTGAAGATGAAATTAAATCAAGAAGTGCTGAATCTTTTGCAAAAGCATTAGCGAAAAACGCATAAGACAATATTTCTTATAACAAAAAGACGGGCTAAAAAGCTCGTCTTTTTTATTGCTAAAATTTTTATTTATATTTAGAAAAATCCTATTTTGCTTCTTCAGGCTTTTTGTCATCAGCTTTTACAAATTTATCATTTGGGTCAGCTTGTGGTGCTTCTTCAGCTTTTGGAGCTGATGGAACAAATGTATCTTGAGCCGGTGCTGATGGATTTGTAACAGGTGCTTCTGCTTTTACATCTGCTTTTGGAGCTGA
>USOK01000075.1 GCA_900556295.1 uncultured bacterium
AGAGTCTTTGATATACGTTTTCATTTTTTCGTCATTTTGTTGAGTGTAATCAAAATAACATTCTTTTAATGTCGAAAAGCTGTTTTTTAAATTTGATAAATCTAATTCTGATTTTTTCATAAAAAATTCCTTTTCTCAGATTATAGCATAACTTTTTGAAAAATTCTTTTATTTATTATAAACTTGGAAATAAAAATAGGAGAAAATTATGCTAAAAGGACCATTTTTGGATAGAAATTGGATGGGGCAAAACGAAAATTACGCCTCATCAGATATAGTAATGCTTGGAATGCCGTTTGATGGAACGGTTTCCTACCGCTCAGGTTCAAGGTTTGCGCCGGAACAAATCAGGCTTGCAAGTTGGGGATTAGAAGAGTACTCCCCACGTTTCGACAAACATTTGGAAGACGTGAATTTTCATGATGCAGGAGATTTGGAATTTCCGCTTGGAAACACTTACAAATCACTTGATTTGATTGAAGAAAATGTTGAACAAATTTATAAAGACGGCAAAAGAGTTTTTGGAATTGGCGGGGAACATCTTGTAACATTGCCTGAAATCAAAGCTGTTGCAAAGTTTTATAAAGACTTGGCAATTGTTCATTTTGACGCTCATACGGATTTGAGAGAAGAATATTTGGGCGAAGAAATGTCACATTCTGCCGTAATTCGTCATGCATCAAAAATTGTCGGTCCGGAAAATCTTAAACAAATTGGAATTCGTTCCGGCATGAAGGAAGAGTGGGAATTTATGAAAAAGCATAATACTCTTATTCACAAATATTCAGAACTTGACGAATTAAAGGGTAAAAAGATTTTTGTAACAGTGGATTTGGATTGCCTTGACCCTTCTGTAATGCCAGGAACCGGTACTCCGGAAAGTGGCGGAATGCAGTTCAATGAACTGATGGGATGGTTTGAATACCTGAAAAACTTTGACATTGTTGGAGCAGATGTTGTAGAACTAGCACCTGACTATGATGCATCAGGAGTTTCAACCGCAGTAGCAACAAAGGTTATTAGAGAATTGTTGATGGTGATGTAGCAATTGAAGTGAAACGTGAGACGTGAAAAGACATTTTCGTTAGTGAGTTGTGAGCTGTGAGTAGTGAATAGCCCGTTTCAAAAGTAGGTTGGGCATACTTGCCCAACAATGAAATATACGCAGAAGTAGAGTGGGGTACCTACCCCGCCATCATAAAATGATAAAGAAGAAAATCATGGTGATAGATAGAATAAATTTTTTAAAAGACGAAATAAACAAAGCGAATTACAAGTACTATGTTGAAGATAATCCTTCAATCAGTGATTACGAGTACGACAAGATGTTTGCAGAACTAAAAAAACTAGAGAGCGAAAATCCGCTTTTTGTCACTCCCGACAGTCCTACGCAACGTGTCGGCTCGATTAGCGAGAAATTCTTTCCATACAAACACAAATACAGACTTTACAGCCTTGATAACACTTATGATTACGAAGATTTAACTGACGACTGGTACAAGAAAATCGTCAAAGAATATGGTGAGCAAGAACTTGTTTGCGAACTTAAAATCGACGGACTTGCAATGGCTTTGACGTATGAAAACGGGATTTTCGTCCGTGGTGTAACTCGTGGTGATGGCATTACGGGCGAAGATATTACAAACAACCTAAAAACTGTCAAGGCAATCCCGTTGAAACTCTTTGAACCAGTAAGCGTTGAAGTGCGTGGCGAAGTTTATATGCCAAAAGCTTCTTTTGAGAAATTAAACAAAGAGAATTTGGCAAAAGGCGAAAAACTTTTTGCAAACCCTAGAAACGCTGCTGCGGGCTCAATTAGACAACTCGACAGTAAAATTACGGCACAAAGAGATTTGTCGATGTTTTGTTACACTGCAATTTTTACAGGTGGCGTAAAAGATGTGCCAAAAACACACTACGAAAGCCTTATGTATTTGAAAAAACTTGGGTTTAAGGTTAACCCTAATATCAGGCTTTGCAAAAACGCAAAAGAAGCAGTTGAATACTGTAAAGAATGGGACGAAAAGCGTTTTTCTCTTGACTATGCGACTGATGGGGTTGTAATCAAGGTAAATGATATGCTGGTTCAGCAAGAAATGGGATTTACTTCTCGCGCTCCGAAATGGGCGACTGCGTTTAAATTTCCGCCGGAAGAAGTTACGACAAAACTCTTGGACATTGAAGTTAGTGTTGGAAAAACCGGTGCAATTACTCCTGTTGCAATTTTAGAACCTGTACAGTTGGGCGGAAGTACTGTCGCTCGTGCAAGTTTGCATAACTTTGACGAAGTCGGAAGGCTAGATGTCAGAATTGGTGATAAGGTTTATATCAAAAAAGCAGCGGAAATTATTCCAAAAGTAGTTAAAGTGATTGAAGATGAAGAGCATTACAATCTGCCTGAGTACACTCCGCCTGAATTCTGCCCGTCTTGTCATTCCAAATTAACAATTCACGAGGACGAGGTGAATTTGTACTGTGACAATCCTGATTGTCACGCTAAAAGATGTGCAAAAATTGAATATTGGGTTTCAAAAGATGCAATGGATATTGACAAAATCGGACCTTCTATAATCGAACAGCTTTATACAAAAGGATTTGCGAAAACTCCAATTGACTTGTATCGTTTGACTATGCAGGATTTTATGCAACTTGATTTGGTTAAAGAAAAATCCGCATTCAATATGTATACCGCAATTCAAGAGAGCAAAAAACGCCCGTTGCAACGGCTTTTAACCGCTTTTACAATCCGAAATGTCGGCAAGGAAACTGCTGGACTTTTAGCAAACGAGTTTGAAACATTAGGAAATCTTGAAAAAGCAACAGTTGAAGAGCTTTCAAAGATAGAAGGAATTGGCGACGTTATTGCTCAAGACATTTATGAATTTTTCAGAAAGCCTGAAACGATTCAAATGTTGAAAGACTTGAAAGAACTTGGAATTGAGCCGGCACCGCCTGCTCAGAATATTTCAGACAAATTCAAAGGAAAAACTTTTGTTTTGACCGGAACATTACAAAATATGACGAGAGATGAAGCGTCTGAAAAAATCAAACTTTTGGGCGGAAAGACCTCATCATCAGTGTCTAAGAACACATCTTTTGTAATTGCGGGAGAAAAAGCCGGCTCAAAATTAGACAAAGCAGAAAAATTAGGTGTTATAATATTGACAGAGAATGATTTTCTGAACATGATAGAGTAAAAGGAAGTGCAAAATATATGAAAAAAAGAGCAAGGGTAATTCAGATATCGGGATTAAGAGGAATTTTAATGATGGCATTTATAGGTGTATGCTTAGTTGCCGGATTTGTTGGTTTTCCTGCTATTTGTGCGATGAAATTATGGAATTATGCGTCAAACTTTGCACCATTGCCGTTGATAAACTTTTATCAAGGGCTGATGTTGTGGGCTATTGTTGCAATTTCAGGTTTTATAATCAATGACAAGAAAAAGTTTATTGTTGAATTCCAAGCGCCTCAACAGTTGAGCGAAAAAGATATGCAAAAACTTATGGAACGTGTAAAAATTCAATCTCAAGCTAAAGTCTTAAATTCAATGGTTATGAAGGCATCAGATATTAAATCTTTGGATGAAGTCAAAAATACTGTTGAAAAAACAGAAGTTAAAGAAGAAGAAAAATCTGAAAAGGAGAACGTATGAAAAAGTTTTTAATTTCTGCCGTAATAGTCGGTTTAGCATTGGGTTGTGCCTCTGTACAAGCAATTTCCGAAAGCATTGAAAGAGGTTATATTTCTGTAAATACATCTGCAAACGCAGAACTTGCTCCTGATGTTGCAGAAATTTCTATTGCCGTAAAAACTTATGACAACAAATCTATGCAAAAAGCAACTTTGCAAAACAAAGAGATTTCAGAACAAGTAATTTCAACCCTGAAATCAATGATTGATACATCAAAAGGTGATTACATAAAAACAGCTGATTTCAGCGCTACCCCGATTTATTCATACTCCGGCAACAAGAGAAATTTTGACAAATATCAAGTTTCGAATTCTGTTGTAGTTCATACAAAATCGATTGACAAAATTGGTCCTATGATTGATAAAGCAATTGCCTTAGGGGCAACAGATGTAAACAGTTTAAATTTTTCGGTTTCTAATTATGAAGCGCAATGTAACGACTTGTTGACACTTGCCGCTAAAAAGGCGTCAGCAAGAGCGAATGCGGTTGCAAAGACAGTTCCGACAACTCTTTCAGGGATTCGTTCAATGGACGTAAGTTGTAGCACAAGCAACTCTTCTCGCCCACAATACAAAATGTTGATGGCAAATCGAGCAATGATGATGGATTCTGAAGCTGCCGGTTCTTCAACAACTATTGAAAGTGGCGTGATTAAAGTGTTTGCAAACGTTAGCGCAACTTATTTTGTAAAATAAAAAATCACAAAACATGTAATAAAAAAGATGTAGAAATTAAAGCTACATCTTTTTTATATAAATTTATAATCTTATTTAATTACCATAAATGATTTCAAGCTTCTTCCGGCTCCGTCACCGATTGAGGTTACATTGTATTTGTTTAAGTAATTCATAGATGTTGAGCTTCCGCCGTCAAATGCCATTGCTCTATCCCAACCGAGTGATTTCACGTAGTCATGAACCTCATACATATCCATTGGGTGCTTGTCAGTAATTATTAAAATATGAGCTTCTTCGTTTTTTAGACCAATAATTGTTCTTGCTGTTTTATGCAAAACTGAACAACTTTCTCTTATGACTACACCATCTTTTTTTACTACAAAAAATTCTTCTTCCAATCTCAGTTGTGGATAAACTAAAGGTCCGCCTTGTGCTGAAGTTATTATGTTACATCCAAAGTCTACTGAACTTTTGTGTGGAACAATTTCGTAATGGAATTTCCCATCAGAACATTCAATTACTCGGAATTCTGTCCTGTCTAATATTTTGCTCAAATTTCTTCTTAATATAGAATTAGATAGCAAACTTTCGTTTAAAAGAGGGTCTTCAACTGTGTTTCTATCATTTACGATATAAGAAATTGATTTTCCATTATTAGGATCAAAATAGCCGGTATTGATTGTGAGTTGCGATTTTGCTCTCTGGTGTGCTTCTTTATTTGTAATTAAGCTGTCAGAACTTACAAATTTAATATGCTTTTTTATTTTTTCACCCTTTAAAACGATGTGATAAATCCCGTCGTTGTAGTTGATATCTATTGGGTATGCGTTTGCACAACCAAGTGTTAATGCGATAGTTAAGAATAAAAATAGAATTTTTTTCATATTATAAATCCTTTGATTTGTAGAACGCTATGATAGCACAAAGAAATGCAAATGGTGGAAATATTGCAGTTATGAACGGGTGTAAAACTCCTTTTTCTGCCAACAGATCGAAAAATGGCAATGTAATATAATACAAGAAAATACTACCTATTGCAATTGTAAATCCTACCAGTCTTTGTTCTCTTGGTTTGCTAAAGCCTAACAATGCACCCATAATTGCCAAAAGAACGCATACAAATGGGTGAAAAAATCTCTGCAAATATTTGTTCAACATATATCTGTATTCTTCATCCAAACCTTCTTTTTTAAGAAGTTTGATGTAATCGTGTAAGTCGTGATTATTAATTTCACGTTCTTTTTTTACTGAATAAGTCATTAGCGTGAAGGCATTTTTAGCTGATTCGCCCTGTAAAATATCAAGTGTTTTGAATCTATTAATGTCAACAAAAATTCCATCATTAGAAATTTGGTATTGTGTAATATCGGATAATTGCCACTTATCAGAATAATTTTTACCGGTTTTGGCATAAAAAATATTTTGTAATTGGTGCACATCAGAATATTGCTTTTTTGAAAAATCAAGTACAATAACATTATACATAGTGTCTTTTGAAAACTTTGAGACCACAACTGCCATTGTTGGAATGCCATCTTTGTCTTTTTGTGTATAAATGTATTGAGTTGAAATATATCCGCCTCGTAATGCACCGGCTTTGTTTACGGAATATGGAATGAGTTTGTCGCAAGTTACAAAGCACATCCAAGTTACAATCAAGCTCAAAGCCAATACCGGAGCTATAATTCTATGGAAAGAAAGTCCTACTGCCCTGAAAATAGTTAATTCGGAATCCTTGCTTAATTTATCAAAAGTAAATAGAGTCCCAAGCAACAATCCCACAGGAAAGGCCTTGCCAAGGATTTTGGGTAACTCATAAAATATTACAAGTATCGCTGTTTTTATACCAAATTCTCCAGCAAGAGTTCTTTTGATTGTATTCAAAAGCATTTCCGGCGCAATCCATACAACAGTGAAAAGTAAAATTGCGACGAATGTTGCCATCATTACTTGTGTAAAAATATATTTGTCGTAAATCGTTATTTTAGGAAATAATTTCATTATAAAGCAAAATCCTTTCCTAAATAAAATTCTTTTGCAACAGGATCGTTTGCAACATCAACACTCTTTCCTTGGATTTTAATTTTTCCATCAAAGATTACATAAGCTCTATCAGTGATTGACAAAGTAGCTTTTGGGTTGTGGTCTGTAATCAAAACGCCCAAACCTTTTTCTTTAGAAATTTTTTTGATATTGTCTTTGATATCTCCGATTGCGATAGGGTCGATGCCGGCAAAAGGTTCATCCAAAAGCATAAAATCCGGACTTGCGGCAAGCGCACGAGCAATTTCTACCCTACGTCTTTCGCCCCCTGACAGTGAAACTGCTGCATAAGAACGAAGTTTTAAAATGCCGAATTCGCTCAAAAGTTCTTCAAGTTTACGTTTTTTTTCATTTACAGTCAGTTTGTCGTTCATTTCAAGAACAAGTTTGATATTGTCCTCTACCGAAAGCTTTCTGAAAATAGATGCTTCCTGTGGTAAATAGCCAATGCCGGCTTTTGCACGTTCGTTCATCGGCCAAGAGGAAATATCTTCTCCATCTAAGAAAATATGTCCCTTGTTAGGTTTTACAAGACCCACAACCATGTAAAATGTTGTAGTTTTTCCGGCACCGTTTGGCCCTAAAAGACAAACAACTTCGCCTTTATTAATATCGAAAGAAACATCATTTACAACGCTTCTGTCGCCGTATATTTTTATCAGGTTTTTAGCTTCAATCCTCATTCCATACCCCTTTTTGTTTATAAGAATATTTTACTTTAAAAAAATATCTATTGCAATTGGTAAATTTATTTTTAAAAAGTTTGGGGGCAGGAGTGAAAAGTGAAACGTGAGAAGACCGTATCGGGTATTAGTGAGTGATGAATGGCAGTTCCTCGCTCCCCGAGTTAGATACTCGTCCGTAATTTCGCAAACCCCAACCTACCTTCTAAAAGTTTGATTTTCTGTCTTTTCGGAATAACAAAAGTTGCGACTATTTTATGAAATAACTAAACCAAAACTGTCACTCCGGACTACGATCCGGAGTCTATCAAACAACAGATTACGGAGTCAAATTGCCACGATAGTGGAATGAACAATAACTCGT
>USOK01000076.1 GCA_900556295.1 uncultured bacterium
TAAAAACAATTTACTTTATAGTAATTATTAAAATCAATCCTCAATAAAATCCCTGAAATGCTGCAATTCTTTCTTTTGGCGTATTTTAGTTAAGGCAGAGTCTTCAAGTTGGCGAATTCTTTCTTTAGAATAGCCCATGATTTCTCCGAGTTGTTCTAATGTTCGAGGAGTTTCTCCATTTATTCCGAAACGATAACAAACAATTTTCTTTTCTCGTTCCGGCAGAGTTGATAATAAATCCGTAATACTTCCTTTTAGAACATTGTTTTTTGTCTGCACTTCAGGTGAACGATAAGACGTATCCTCTATATAATCGCCAATGTTTAAATCTTCGGTTACTGGAGTTTCTAAACTTATCGGCTCCTTAATAATCGATTTTTTTATTGATGCGAGTTGTTTTATACTTAATCCGAGCTGTTTTGCAAGTTCTTCGTCGGTTGGATCTCTGCCTAGTTCAAATGTCAATGATGTGTACGTTTTTTTGTATTTTCGAATTTTGTCTGTCATGTGTACAGGAATTCGAATTGTTCTTGAGTGATTTGAGATTGCTCGGATTATTGTTTGTTTAATCCACCATGTAGCATAGGTTGAAAATTTGAAATTTTTTGAATAATCAAATTTTTCTGCTGCTTTGATTAATCCAAGAGAGCCTTCTTGTACCAAGTCCATGAATAAAACACCTTGTCCAATGTATTTTTTTGCAATGCTTACAACAAGGCGCAAGTTCGCTTGAACCAATTTCCTTTTAGCAATATCTGATTGAGTTGGTTGCCCCTCTTTTATTTGTTTGCCCAGAGCTTTTTCTTCTTTAGTGTTTAATAATTTGATTTTGCCGATATCTTTTAAATACATTTGCAAAATATCGTCATCATTTGATATTGAGTTGAATGTTTTGGGTTCTTCATTAATATTCTCTCTTTCAATGTCTATAAATTCAATATTATCAACATATTCTGTCTTTAGGTCTTTGTATAAATCCACAGCCATTCTGAACTATTCCTCTCTTTAAAAATTTGTGTTAAATGTTTTTAATATTGTTGACGAAAAGACTTTTATTTTGTTTCAATCTCTTTTTCATGTAAAATAAAATTATGGGAATAATTAGCGAAAAAGATTTAATAGAAAAAATAAAAAGTTTTGATGAATATGCGTTTAAAGCTGGCGAAAGAACGGATGTCGCAGTTTTAGATTCACATGATTTTAGGTATTTAAAATCAGGTCAGTTTAAAGCCAATTTGCATGTTCATACTCAATATTCAGATGGAGAAATGTCTATTGCAGAGTTACTTGGTTTTGCAGATGACATTGCAAAGAATACTCCGGATTTTATAACGGCAATTACAGACCATGATACAATCGACGGAGATAAAGAAGCTGTAAAACTGATAAATAATTATAAACATGCAAATATTTGCCTTGGTGTTGAGATGTCGACTGTTGCAATAAATTTTTCAAATCAGCCAAAACCGTTGCAGGTACATTTATTGGTTTATGGGATTAATCCAGAAGATAAAAAGTTAGATGAATATTTAAGAATTAAACGAGAGCAAAAATTGGCTTTGACAAAGGCGACTATTGAAAAATTAGATAAAGCCTTGCCTGAATATCATTTTAATATAGAGGAAGGGGCAAAATGCCATCCAATGATACTTAAGGGAGAAGATGAAGTTGCTCATCCGATGAAAAAGTACACATCAGGAAAGATTTTGTTAGATTATTATTTCCCGAATGCGGATTTTTCTTATGAAGAACCAATATATAAATTCAAATATATGTTTAAAGGCTTAGAACCTTATCACAAAATATATAAAAAAGTTTTGGAAATGTATACAGGTGAAGAGCTCCCAAAAATTCCAGATAAAGTAGAGGAAAAAATTCAATTAGCAAGGAATATTTATTTACAATCTCATCCGTCTGTTGGAAAGATGCTGGAACCGTTTTCGTCATTTGAAGATGCGGTGAAGTTTGTTGCTTCATTGGATAGTGGTGTAATGTCTATTGCCCATCCAGCAAGAACTAAAGCTTATTGTCCAGAGTTTTATGAGTATTTATTTGAACATTTCAAACATGCTGGTGGCGATAAAGCAATGTTTTATGAAGGTTATTACCAATCATATGAAGGTTCATATTTCCAAGAATGGAACGAAAAAATTGATAAATCAGCAGAAAAATTCGGTTTGTTAAAAACTGGAGGGTTGGATTCTCACGGAAAAAGTTTGGTTGTCAGATGCCCGAGAAAGGATGAAATATGAAAAGATTTGCGCTCATAGTGACGTTGATGTTTTTTGCAAGCATGGCTTGTGCAAATGATACCGGATATGTTAGTCCGGAATCTTATGCGATAAATGAGGCAGATATGACGGATTATTTTGATGTCCCAGCTCCGAGAAAATTAAATATTGATGAATTGGATAATGGAATTAAAGCAAACAAGGTCGTTGAGGAGAGTTTAGATAGTAATGTAAAAAGAGAAAAGTCTGCCAAAATAAAACGCTCAAAAGGTGAAAAGAAACCTTATGAAGAGCGTGCAGTATATAAAGCTGCAAAATGGTGGACAGATAAAACATACAAGCTTGAAGATCCTCATCACGGTGAAAAACATGAAATCAAAATAAAAGCTCGAGAAGAGTATGAACGTCAACAAGTTGAAAAGGCTTTAGAAGAAAAGAAATAGTGATTTTATTCCATGGTTTATATTTAAAATAAATCAAAATAACGGAAATTATATTCCGGCTGAAGCAAATGTTGTTGAGTTGTATACAAAAAATAAGAACGATTTGAAAACTTTACAAGAGATAAAAGAGTTGTGGAGAAAACCTAATTATGCTGGAGCAATTTGCGAAGATGCTTTTAGCGCAAACGCAACTTATGAGGAATATAGACCATCATTTTATGCAATAACAACGCAGAAGGATAGGTTTGAAAAATTACAGCCTGAGGATGTACTGGGACTTGCAGAAACTCGTACTACTTTTGGAGCAATTAAATCTTTAGATTTTTTACAGACAAATCCTGAGTTTTTGAAGAAAATCAAACCTGCAATCAAGGGAATTGGAACACAAATGCTCGCTTTTGTTGAAAAAATAAACAAAGGACGTAGAATAGAAGCCAATGCTGTTCCCGGAACAGAACCATTTTATTCGCAAAATGGTTATAGACGCTTAAGTGAAGATTCGCATATTTTTTATAAAGATGTATAGATAAATGAAAAAATTAATTTACTCTATATACACAAAAAATTTGCAAAATATTTAACGGATTATATTTTGGGTATGTTGAAATTACGCATTTTTCAATACCCACAATCAAAAATTTGTCTAAGATAAAAGTGCAAAACCTTCTTTCGTCCCATATTTTTTAGCATGGTCAATAAGATCATCCCAAGTATTTAGAAGCTTTTCTTTTGTATCAACTGCTTCGGAAATTAATTTATCACTTTTTTCAAATTGAGGTTTAAGGTCATTTTCTAAAATTTCTCTTTGAATTTTTTTAGTTTCTTCTGCTACTTTAGACCAGAATTCGTCTCGACTACCATAACCCTGTAAAATTAATTTTTTTTGTTTTTTGACAAGTTCTTTAAATTCGGCAGTTGGTCGTCCTTCAAACAAAGCTTTCTGAATTTCTGCTATTTCAGGATTCATTCTTTGTATTGCTCTAACAGTTAATTCTTGAGATTCCGGAATTGCTTGTAAGCCAAGTTTTGTTTGAATCCCTTGCATTACTTTTAATTCTAAATGCTCAAAATCTCTATGTTTATTTTTTATTATTTCATTTATTTTATTCTCAATTCCATTACGAGCTTTGCCAGCAGGAAGTTCTTCGAATTGTTTAAAAAGAGCTGGAAGTTCATCATCTATCGTATATAGAGTTTGTTCATATAGTTCATTAAACTTTTGCCCTTTATTTGCTCCATATTTATTTAGAGCCTTATCAATTCGCTTGAACATAAGAGAATAATCTTGAGGATAATTCCCTGGGGCTTGCCCGTATTGTTTACTAAAAGACGTTTTTCTATAAATTTTTGAATTTTTTAGTTCGCCTTTAAATACTAATTCCGTATATCTTGCATTTTTTTCAAGACCTGAATTTATATATTCAAAATTTGCTTTTACTCTATTATATGAACCACTAATATTAGCCTGTTCACTTTTTGCTCTATTTTTCAATTCTTTTTCGATTGCACTAAATTTGGAGCTAGAATGCTTATTTGCGTCTACATATTTAGACATTTTATCATACCAAGCTTTGTCAAAATTTTCTCCGATTATCTTTCTAAAATTATCTGCTCCTTTATGTTTATAGAAAAGTATAAAATCTTCCATGTGAGTTAATTCATGTCCAATGATATCTGCCAAATCTTGATGATTTTTCAACTGGTTGAGATTTAGAGAAAGCCCACCAGTGTTTTGGCAAAATGAACCAGCTTCTTGAGCTCGTTTTTCTAAAAATGTTAATTTTACATCTTTTGGATTATACCCCATTTTAGACAAAATTGTTTCAACCGCCTCAGTCGCAGATTGCTGTGTAACTTTTCCTGTTTTCTTTGCAATTTGTGCCAATTCAGGTATACATTCATCAATAGAGTGAATAATATTTCCTTTATTTGCTATTAAATTCTTAAGAGATTTGGACTGTTCTGTGATTTCAGAAACAGAAACATTTTTGAATGATGGAACTCCTTCAATGATTTCATCAGACAATCCCATTGACTTTGCAAGTTTTCGATTTACAAATGTATCACATTTTAGAGCTGATTTTCCTTTTAAGTTTGTATTTAGCATTGAATTAAAACTTATTGCTTTTTCTGTACCATTTCCAATACTTACTCTTAATTGTTGTATTGGCTCACCTCTGTTTAAGTCTAAACCATAAGAAGTTGTTCCTACAACTTTGTTGCCATCGCAAATTTGAAAACCTAAAATCCCTTCACCTTTTTTTATTGAACGACCTCTAACGGTTATGTTGGGGCGTTTTAGATTTAACCCATCTACTAGGTTTCTAACAAAAGAAGGTAATTCTTCATAATTACTACCCTCAAAACAAATTCTTGGTAAATCTTTTCCGCGTTTTGGAGTGTAACCGCTTGTCATTTTTTTGAAAAAATCAAACACAGCTTTATCATTTTGTGCTAAGGTAGCTTTTTCTGTTTTTGTCAAGCAAGATACTATTTTCCCAATACTTTTAATTGCAACCATAAAATTCCCCTAAAAATTCCCTGTGTATTTATATAAAGTATTTGTGTTAACCCCAATTGCTATTTTGTTAAGTTTAATAAAGATAGTAAAGATAGTAAAGAGATTGTGGATGTTTTGTGGCGGGGCAGCGTTTTTTGGATGAGTGTATCAAATGCACTAAAAAAGAGCCTTTCGGCTCTTTAATTTAAATGGTGGGCGTTAGAAGACTCGAACTTCTGACATCCTCCTTGTAAGGGAGGCGATCTACCAACTGAGCTAAACGCCCTTGCGTTCTGTCATTCTCGACAAGATTTATATTAACCTAAACAAATTTTATTGTCAACAGTTTTTTCTCATGTTTTAGAAAATTTTTGAACTTTTTTTATTATTATTCGTTATATAGTTGAGTGGTAGAAAATGAGGTGTTCTTATGAAAAAAATATGTTTGCTTTTAGTATTAGGACTGTTAGTTCAGCCAGTTTTCAGCGCAACTTATTACTACAAAGTTGCAAATAATAGGTATGTGACACCTTACTCTTCTACAAACTTCATGCTTAGTCCTAGGAAATTTTCAAATGTTGATATAAACAATCCAGACATGCTTTTTATACAAGGATTACTTGCAGGGACAGCATTGTATTCGGGAAGACTAAACCCTTCGCTTACACCAGTTCTAAGAACTTCTCGTGGAAATGTTTTGAGCTACCTTGATCCGTATATTGTGAGAATTGATGGAGTTGATTATGTTTTGGTTAAAGATAGCAAAGATTCCAATTGGTCTATTGAGGATATTTTAGGTAGTGAAGATAGTAAAGATGATTTATTTGCATCTTTAAAGAAGCTTGAAAGTGATGGTAATTCCGCGAAATTGTCAGTAAAAGAACTTCAAAATGCAAATATCCGTTTTGTAAAACTTAATACAGATGGCTCATTGGCTTTGAATGACAGAAAGTTGGATTATGACATAAATAAAGTCTTGTATATTGATATGAAAAATTTGAGAACAGCTTTAGGAAACAAAAATCAAGATGGAACTTTTGGCTATTTTTACGTCTATATAAAAGAGGAAACTGGGAAAAAAGCTGTTCCAGGTCGAGTTACGTTTGAAGAAAAATCAGAATTACACAAATATGTAAAATAATACACCTTCTTGTCCATACATACAAAAAATTGCCATCATGATTTATTGTCATGATGGCAATGTAGTAATTATTATTTAAAAAACTAGATTTTATCAAATCCTGTGTATTTTCTAAGAACTTCCGGAATAATAATTGTTCCGTCTTCTTGTTGATAGTTTTCGACAATTGCTGCAAACGTTCTTCCAACTGCAAGCCCAGAACCATTAATCGTGTGGACAAATTGCGTTTTTCCTGTAGCTTTGTCTCGGTAACGAATATTTGCACGTCTAGCTTGGTAATCGCCGTAATTAGAACAGCTTGAGATTTCTTTATAGGTTCCGTAAGAAGGCATCCAAACCTCCAAATCCCAACATTTGTTAGCAGAAAATCCAATATCTCCTGTTGATAGAGCTTCTCTTCTATATGGAAGTTCTAGCAATTGAAGCATTTTTTCAGCATCTTCTGTAAGTTTTTCGTGCTCTTCTTTGCTGGTTTGAGGAGTACAAAGTTTTACAAGCTCAACCTTGTTGAATTGGTGAACTCTAATCAAACCTCTTGTGTCACGACCTGCAGAACCAGATTCCCTTCTAAAGCATGGAGTGTATGCAGTCATGTATTTTGGCAAATCATCTTCTGATAAAATCTCGCCAGAATAAATGTTTGTAACAGGTACTTCAGCTGTAGGAATTAAGAACAAATCTTCATTTTCGCATTTATACATATCTTCTTTAAATTTTGGAAGCTGACCTGTTCCGGTCATGGTTGCAGAGTTAGCCATGAATGGAGGTAGAATCTCTTCATATCCTTGTTGTTCTGTATGATAATCAAGGAAAAAGTTGATTATTGCACGCTCTAAACGAGATCCTTTACCTCTATACAAAATAAATCTACTCTGAGAAAGTTTTACACCACGTTCAAAATCTACAAGATTTTTTTCTTCGCATAAATCCCAGTGCGCTTTGAATTCAAAATCAAATTTACGAGGTTCTCCCCATTTGTATACTTCTACGTTATCGTCTTCTGACAAACCGATTGGAGTTGTTTCATCCGGAATATTGGGGATATGTAACAAAATATCTCTTTGCTTTTCATCCAAATCTGTTTGCTTTTCTTCTAAAGCT